>NZ_VRMC01000028.1:0-64890 GCF_008369905.1 Pseudonocardia sp. EV170527-09 | reverse complement strand
GCCGTCAAACGCGCCATCCGAGCTATTTACACCGCGTCCACCGCCGATGCCGCTGCAGCCGCGCTGGATGATCTCGATGACGAGTGGGGGCGAGCCTATCCGGCGATGATACGTTTGTGGCGTAACGCCTGGACCGAGTTCATGCCGTTCCTCGACTACGACATCGAGGTCCGGAGGGTGATCTGTACGACGAACGCGATCGAATCGTTGAACGCCCGCTACCGGCGAGCAGTCCGAGCGCGAGGGCATTTCCCCAGCGAGCAGGCCGCGATGAAATGTCTGTACCTTGTCACCCGCAGCCTCGACCCGACCGGACGAGGCCACACCCGATGGATGATGCGCTGGAAGCCAGTCCTCAACGCCTTCGCCATCACTTTCGGTGACCGCTGGCCGGGCGCCGAGCACTACTGACAACATCGCCGGAACCACCGTTCTCGTTACAGACCCGACACCCCGGCCCGTCCGCCCGACGGCGGTGTCGGGCCCGCAGACGTCCAGGACCATTCCGCTGTCCACGTCGAGCAGTGCCGCCGATCGGATCCGCGGGTCGAGGAACAGCGGGCCCAGCACGGCGGCCAGCCCGTCCGTGCGCACGGCGACGGCGTGCCGATGACGTCCCATGGGAGGCGTGGTCGCGGGGGCCTCAGCGCTGCTGGGCGGGGAAGAACGCCTGGCCCTGCGGCTGCGGCGCCCCGGCCTGCGGCGAGGTCATCGCGAACTGCTGCTCGATGACGCGCAGGTCGCGGCGGGCCATCGCCAGGTTGGCCTGGGCACGGTTGAGCACGAGGTAGAAGAACAGCTGCTCGTCGGTGCCGCGGATGATCCGGATCAGGTGGTACTGGGTGTCGAGGGTGATCAGGATGTCCTCGATGTTCTCGCGCAGACCCAGTTTCTGCATGACCTCGAGCTTCGTGCGGACGACCTCGGAGTTCCCGGGCGCGGCGACGTCGAGGTCGAACTCGGGGCTTCCCCCGCGCGATCCCAGCGTCATCCCGCTCTCGAAGTCGACGATCGCGACCGCGAACGCGCCCTTGATGTTGGCGGCCATGTCGAGGGAACGATCGATGTTGTTCATGTCAGGAGCCTTCCGCGCGGCAATCGCCGCGACGATCTCGGGGGAGTCTGCGCCGCGATCCGTTCCGGATTTCATGAAGAATGATCTCGGATCTTTCCGGCGCCGGGGTCGACAACGATAACGCGCAATTCCGGAGCGTCAACACCCCGACGCCGACGACGGGTCCAGCCGGCGCAGTGCGGCGAGGATCCGGGCCATGGTGCCCAGGTCGTCGGCCTACCTGCCGCCCTCGGGGGTGGCTCCGGCGTGCGCGTCGTCACCGTCGGCCGTGGCGGGGGGATCTGCCGCGTCGGAGGGCTCGGCGGGTCCGGGCGCGCGCCGGGGGAGCGGGACGGCCGGCGCCGGGGTGCGCTCGGCGTCCGGCACCGGCGAGGGCGACGGCACCGCGATCGTCGCCGGTGGGGTGTCCACCTGCCCGGGAGGTGACGTGGCGGGGGTGACCGGCCGGACCCGCATCACCGGGCGGGTCGCGACCGGCGCCCCGATGGGGGCCGTGACCTGCCGATCAGTCGCTGTCGATGTCGGTTCCGGCGTGCGCGTCGGTGTCACGCCGGCCGGGCGCAGGGCCCGGCGGGCCAGCGCGACCGGGCTGCCGGACCGGTCGAGGTGGGCGTAGGCGAGCAGTGGGGCCGCGCCGTCGCGGGGCAGCGCTCGCAGGAGGTGGTGGTCGCCCTCCCGGGTGGTGACCACCGCGTCCTCGAACACCGGTCCCGGTCCGCCGACCTGCGCGGCGCCCCAGTCGAGCACCTCCGCGAGGCCGGGCACGGCCCGCTCGCCCGCGTCCGCGACGAGCTCCCCCGTGGCGGGGTCGGCGACGCAGGCGTAGCCCGTCCCCGGCACGCCGAGAACGGTGCGCAGAAGTTCCGACCACGATTCCATCGCCGACGATTCCACCACGTCCTCGGGAGGTCGTCGACGGCGGTGCGCGTCTTTTCCGTCGCACCTTCCCGTCCGTGATTGCGCGGCGCCGTCGACAACGATCCGACGGCTTCCGGGAATGGGCCGTTCGGCTCTCGAATAGTTACGGCATTCGGTTCACCGGGCGCTGCCCGTGGTCAGCCGCAGCTCCGCCCAGCCGCGCATGACGAACCGCGGGCGCCGGACCGGCTCGCCGTCGACGGCGGCGTCGGGCAGGCGTTCCAGCAGCGCGCGCAGCACCTCGGCGATCTCCAGCCGGGCCAGCGGGGCACCCAGGCAGTAGTGCACCCCGGCCCCGAAGCCCAGGTGGGGATTGGGGGAACGGCCGACATCGAGGCAGTCGGCGTCGTCGCCGAAGACCGACGGGTCGCGCCCCGCCGCGCCGAGCAGCGTCGCGATCCGGGTGCCCGCCGGGACCACGTGGCCGGCGATCGTGGTGTCGACGACGGCGGTCCGCTCGAACAGCTGCAGCGGGGCGTCGAAGCGGATCAGCTCCTCGACGGCCGTACCGACCAGTCCGGGGTCGTCGAGCAGCCGCAGCCACTGGTCCGGGTGCCGGAGTAGGGCGTGCACGCCGTTCCCGACGACGTTGACCGTCGCCTCGTGGCCGGCCATCAGGAGCAGCACCGCGGTGCCGACCAGTTCGTCCTCGTCGAGCCGGGTCCGGTCACCGGTCTCGTCGTCGCGCACCGCCAGCAGGTCGGCGAGCAGGTCGCGGCGACCGGCCGGGTCGGTGGCGATCCGCCCGGAGCGGCGCTCCTCGACCAGCTCCCGCAGCAGGGCCGTGAAGTCGGCCGACGCCTGCTCGGCCGCGCGCCGGCCGTCGTCGCCGGGGTCGGGCTCGTACATCCGCACGATCGCGTCGGACCAGTCCCGCAGCGGCGCCCGGCGGTCCTCCGGCACACCGAGCAGGTCGGCGATCACGGCCACCGGCAGCGGGGCGGCGACGAGCTCGACCAGGTCGGCGGGGGCGCCGTCGCGGACGCGGGCCACCAGGTCGTCGACCAGGGCGCCGGCCCGCGCCCGCACCAGCGGGGCCAGCCGCTCGGTGTGGCCGCGGGCGAACGCCGAGGCCACCAGGCGTCGCAGCCGGGTGTGCGGCTCGCCCTCCCGCTCCAGCAGCGAGTTGCGGTGCAGCAGGTTGAACGCGGCCAGCTCGGCCGTGGGCTCGGCGTCGGACCAGATCCGGCCCAGCCCGCGGTCGCGCAGCACGGCCGAACAGGCCGCATGCGTCACCGCGACCGGAACGCCCAGACCGGGGTGGTCGTGGACCGGTCCGGCGGCACGCAGGGCCGCGTAGGTGGGGTAGGGGTCGGCGAGGAAACCGGGGTCGGCCGGATCGAAGGCATGCACGACCCGCTACCTTGCCCGGCGATGGGTAAGAAGACGCGCAACCGTGCCAGCACCGCCGACGCGGGGGACAACCCCCGCCGGCCGTGCCCCTGCGGCTCCGGCAAGCGGTACAAGGCCTGCCACGGCGCCGGTGACGACGTGATCGTCATCCGGCCGTTCGAGGGCCTCGCGGCGGAGCCCGACCTCGTCGCCATGCGGGAGTTCCTCCCGTCGGCGACGGCGCCCCTCCCGGTCCGTTCCGGCGGGCCGGTCACGCTGGCCTCGGTGCTGCCCGGCGCGTCCGCCGCGATCGTGCGCGACAACGGCGAGGTCCTGCTCGGCATGCAGGTCCAGACCCGCTCCGGTGACCTCTCGGCCGACCTGGCCGGGGCGCTCGCCTGGGCGCGCTCGGCCGAGCCGGGATCGTCGCTGCCGGTCGTCGGCGCCGGGCGCCACACCGGTGAGCGGCTGCAGGACGTGCTGGAGCCCGGCACGCCGCTGGAGCCGACGGTGCACGCCGACTTCGCGTGGTGGCTGCCGTCGGAGAGCCCTGACCCCGAGGCGCAGGCGATGCTGGAGCGCGCCAACTCGGTGATCATGCCGACCGAGGCGGTCACCGCCGACGGCGTGCGCGGCGCGTACTGGGTCGACACCGGGTCGAAGGCGCACGTGCGCTGGGTGCGGACCGAGGACGAGACGACCCTGATGGCGGCGCTGGCGCGGCTGTCCGGAGAGGGCGGCCTGGAGCTGGGCGAGGGTTCCCGCTACGCCGGGTCGTTCCGGGCGCACGGGCTGCTCGTCCCGGTCTGGGACGTCGACCGGGAGATGCACTCCTCGGAGTGGGCGGGTCCCGCCGCGGAGTTCGCGAAGCGACTCGACGAGGCGGTGGCCGGGCTGGACGCCACGCCGCTCACCGAGTCCGAGCACCGGGCGCGCGACGTGCTCGCGGGCAAGCAGATCACCCTGCGGTAGTCGAGCGGCGCTGCGGACCGACGGACGGGCGCTTACAGGGCGCCGCCGGCGACCGGCGGGGTGGCCGGGTCGCCGCCCCCGCCGTTCGTCATCTCGCGGGCGACGAAGTCCTCCACGTGGAAGAGGTCGTCCCCGGCGCGGCGGACGATGGTGAGCAGCGTCGTCATCGAGGCGACCTCCTCGACCTGCTCCTTCAGGAACCACTGCAGGAACTGCTCGCCGAGGTAGTCGCCCTCGTCGCGGGCGGTACGGGCCAGCGTGGTGATCTGCTCGGTGACCTGCTTCTCCTGGGTCAGCGCGAGCGAGACGAGCTCCTCGACGGAGGAGAACTCGTTCTGCACCTCACCGACCGACGGGATGGTCGGGGTGAGGTCGTTGTCCATCTGGTACTGGACCATCATCAGCGCGTGGTTGCGCTCCTCGAGCGACTGCGCGTAGAAGTGCGCGGCGAGCTGCGGGAGGTCGGCGTCGTCGAGCCAGACGGCGATGGCGAGGTACTGCTGGCTCGCGGTGAACTCGCTGCGGACCTGGTCGCGCAGCAGGGCGTGGAACTTCGATTCGTCGGTCATGACATCCAGGTTACCGACCGCCGGCGTTTCCTGGAACGGCTCCAGAAAGGGCGTCCGTCTCAGTTGGACAGGGTCACCTTTCCCCTGGTGAGGGCCGCTTTCCCGAGTCAGAACGGGAGGACGCCACCCAGCATCGCGTACCCCACGAACGCCACGACGTCGATCAGCAGATGGGCGCCGACGAGCGGCCACAGCCGGTTCGTCCGCTGCCAGTAGCGGGCGAACACCAGGCCCATGACCAGGTTGCCGACGAACGCGCCGATCCCCTGGTACAGGTGGTAGCACCCGCGCAGGACGGCCGCCGCGAACGCCGAGCGGTTCTCCGACCAGCCGAGCCGCCGCAGCCGGGTGAGCAGGTAGCCGATCATGACGACCTCCTCCGCCCAGGAGTTCGCCGCCGCGGACAGCACCAGCACCGGGATCCGCCACCACTGGTCGGTCAGCGTGCTGGGCGCGACGTCCGGGGTGATCCCGGCGAGCCGTCCGACCAGGTAGAGCCCCAGCCCGGGGATGCCGATCAGCGCGGCGAGGCCCGCCGAGTGCGCCGCGTCGCGCCACGGCCGCCGCCCGTCGAGCCCGACCCGGCCCAGCGCGATGCCCGCCCGCAGCAGCAGGTACGCGGCCAGCGCGCCCCATCCGGCAAGCTGCAGCGCGCGGACCAGCTGGAACGCGAGGTCGATCCACGCGTCGGTGGACGCCGGCGCGTTCAGGGTGACCTGCTGGTCGGCGAGCGGGGCGGGGTTCAGGAGGGCCTCGAGCAGCGACAGCGCGCTGCGCACCGCGGACAGGCCCAGCGTCACGGTCAGGACGACGGCGATCTCCAGGCCGATCAGCCGTCGCTCGCGGGGGTCGGTGGCGACGCCGGGGAAGGACGGGGGCGCCGGGCTCACCCAGTCCCGCAGGGACCCACGCGGTCGTGCCGGGGCCGGTCCGCTCGTCATGGGCCGATCATCGCACCGGTCCCCGGACGGCTCCGCGGGCCGAGCCGTCCGGCGGCGGTCGGTTCGTGCCGCAGCTCGGCGATGCACGGTGCGCGCGGCGATCGATGGCCCGTGATCCACTCCGCGCGCGGTGATCCGTTGTCCGCGCGTGTCCGGACGCGCGCGCCCCGCGGATCACCGCGCGGGCTGCGGATCGGCGCGCGGGTCGGGGAGCACGGGCGGGCGGCGGGCGGCGTGACCGAGCGCTCGTCGGGGCCCGGCCGTGGCCACATCGGGGTGCGTACCCTGGTCCGCGTGATGCGGCTGCTGCTGTCCCCGAGGTGGATGGTCTGGCACGTCCTCACACTCGGCGCGATGGTCACCTGCACCTGGCTGGCCATCTGGCAGTGGGGACGAGCGGGATCGGCGATGGGCTCGGCCCTCAACGTGGGCTACGGCCTGCAGTGGCCGCTGTTCGCCGTCTTCTTCGGCGTCATGTGGTGGCGCTTCCTGAGCATGGAGATCGCCGACCTGCGCGCGGCGGAGGCGGCCGGAACCTCCGGCGACTCCGCGGGGGCGACGGACACGGATCAGGCGCAGGCCGCCGGCGCGGCCCCGTCGCCGGTCGCCGGGACCACCCCCTCCGCGGTCACGACGACGGCCAGGACAGCGGCCGCGACGACAGCCACCACACCGGCCACCACGCCCGTCGTGCCGACGGCCACGACCCCCGACGGGCCGACGGCCGCCCCCACACCGGCCGGGACGACGGCTGCCCCGGCCGGGCCGTCGCCGTTCACGTCCCGCCCGGCGAACGCCGTCCCGCCCCGCAGTACCGACCCGCAGCTGCGGGCCTACAACGAGGAGCTGGCCCGCCTGGCGGCCCGGCACCGGGAGGAGTCCACCCCGTGACCGTTGCGACCGCTCTGAAGGCCTACCGGATCTCCGCCTGGGTCACCGGCGTCGGCCTGCTGCTGCTGACCTTCTACGCGATGCCGGCGAAGTACCTGTTCGGCGACCCGCGCCCGGTCGCGCTGATCGGGATGGTGCACGGGTTCCTGTACATGATCTACATCGTGTGCACGCTGATCCTGGCCGAGCGTTGCCGCTGGAAGCCGGTGTTCGCCGTCGTCATCCTGGCCGCGGGCACGATCCCGGTCGCGTCGTTCGTCGCCGAGCGCAAGGTGACCCGGAAGGTGCAGGCCGAGCACCTGGCACCCGCCGGGCCCTGAGCCCGGCTCAGCGGCCCCCGGCCGGGCAGCCCACCAGCTCGGCGAACCGGCGTTGCAGCTCCTCGGGGGTGTCGGCGGGCGCGGAGAACGCCAGCCGCACGTCCTGGGTTCCGGTCGCGGTGGGCACCCGCACGCGGAGCCCGAAGCGGTCCACGCCGACCGGGCGGACCCGGCCGCCGACGAACCCCAGCCCGTCGGGCAGGTGACGGCGCAGCGCGCACAGCATCTCCGGGTGGGCCCGGTCCAGGTGCTCCAGCCATGCCTGCTCGACCCGGCAGAACGGGTCGGGCTCGGCCGCCGCGAGCTCGGCCGGCGAGACCGGTGCGCAGCCCTCGGCGTCGGAGTACACCGCCGACGACGGGCGCAGCCGCAGCAGGGTGGCGCCGCGGCCGGCGTCGAGGAGGTTGGGGTGCGGGGCCTTCTCGGCGAGCCGCAGGGCCCGCTCCCGGCCGGTCGTCGGATCCGGCTCGCGCAGCGTCCCGACCAGCCACAGCAGCTCCCGGACCGGCTCGTCGAGCGGCACCGGCGTGCTGCCGGTCAGCTCGAGCATCACCGGGAGCCCGCCCGCGGTGAGCCGGGTGCGCTCGCGGAGCACGTGGTCGTCGGGCAGCAGCAGGTCGGTCGTGCCGTCCGGCCAGGTGTAGTGCATCAGCGGCGCACACGGTTCCGGCTCACCGGTGCCGACGAGTGCCGCGCGGCCACCACGGGTGACGAGGCTGCGGGCTCGCTCGGCGACGGCGGGCGTCGGGGGGCGGCGCACTCGGGTCGTTCCCACTCTCACCTCCGATTAGGTAACCCTTACCTAAGCAGGAGGAAGTGTCGCCTGTCCAGTGCCGCGTGACACAGGGGGACAACCCCCTCTGCGTGCGCTCCGTGACCCGACCGTTAGCGTCTGTCGACGTGATGACCGTGCCCTCGGGTTCCTCAGCCGACCCGTGGCCGATCCGTCCGCTGCTCGCCGCGCTGGTCGACGACACCAGCCTGCTGCAGCCGAGGACCGTCGCACCGGGCGTCGACGCCGTCGTGTCGCGCTATCTCGCCGCCCGCGACGGCCACTACGGAGGCCTCGTCGGACGGCTGGTCTGCCCCGCGTCGCAGCTGCCCGCCGTCGTCACCGAGCTCGCCCGGTCCGCGCCGAGCAGGCCCGCGGAGATGGCCCTCGTCGTCGACACCGGGCTGGGCGCGGTGCCGAAGGCGCTGTCGACGGTGTTCTCGCGCTCCAGCCTGCTCACCCCGAGCACCGTCGAGTGCGTCGCACCGCCGGACGTCGACGGGGTGTGGCTCGAGCGCGTGTCGGAGTTCGTGCCGGACGAGGTGACCCCGGTCGTCGAGCCGCGCCGCCCCGTCGAGGGCGACGCCGACGGCACGCTCGCCTGGCTCGCCGCCGTCCGCAAGGTCGCCGAGCACGGCTGCACCCCGAAGATCCGCCTCGGCGGGCCGCGCGCCTCCGACGTGCCGGAGATCGTCGACGTGCACAAGTTCCTGCTGGCGGGCCTGGAGAGCGGCACCGGCGGGATCTCCGCGCAGG
Organism: Pseudonocardia sp. EV170527-09; assembly: GCF_008369905.1. NCBI lineage: Bacteria > Bacillati > Actinomycetota > Actinomycetes > Pseudonocardiales > Pseudonocardiaceae > Pseudonocardia > Pseudonocardia sp. EV170527-09. The sequence goes on along the minus strand of NZ_VRMC01000028.1, from coordinate 56,344 downwards.
GCATCGACCGGATCGTCCGTGAGGACCCGTCCGCCTCGACGCCCCGCGGCCGCCACGGCCTGCTGAACCTGATCGCCGCCGTCGCCCGGATGACCGGGGTCAGCGCCTCGCCCGACCCGGCCGAGGACGCCCTGTCCTGCACCGACGGCGAGAAGCTCGCCCGGGAGCTCGACGAGCTGCCCGAGGCCGCCGTCGAGCAGGTCCGCACCGTCCTGCCGCGCTGCGGGGTCGACCCCGATCCGGTCCCGATCGCCGACCTCGTCGCCCTCGGGCTGCTGGACTGATCAGGACGCATCGGATGCGGATCGGATTCCTGGGGCCGCACGCCACGTTCACCGAGCAGGCCCTGCTGACGCTGCCCGAGTCCCGTGGCGCCGAGCTGGTGCCGCTGCCCGGCGCCCCCGCGGTGCTGGCGGCCGTCCGCGACGGCTCCGTCGACGCCGGCTGCGTGCCGATCGAGAACACCGTCGAGGGCGCCGTCCCGCCGGTGCTCGACGGGCTCGTGGCCGACCCGCCGCTGGTGATCGCCCGCGAGGCCCGGATCGCGGTCCGGTTCTGCCTGATGGGCCGCGCGGGCACCACGCGGGACGCGATCCGCTCGGTCGCCTCCCACGGCCACGGCATCGCCCAGACCCGCGGCTGGCTCGCCGAGCACCTGCCCGCCGCCGAGGTCCGGGTCAGCTCCTCCACGGCGGAGGCCGCCGCCCAGGCCGCCCGGGGCGAGGTCGACGCCGCCGTCGCCGCCCCGCTCGCCGCCACCCAGCACGGGCTGGAGGTGCTGGCCGACGACATCGCCGACAACGCGGGAGCCGTCACCCGGTTCGTGCTGCTCACCCGCCCCGGCCCGCCGCCGCCGCCGACCGGCTGGGACCGCACCACCATCGCCGCGACGACCACGAACCGGCCCGGCACCCTGCTCGGCCTGCTCACCGAGATCGCGGTCCGCGGGATCGACCTGACCCGGATCGAGTCCCGCCCGGTGAAGGACCGCCACGCCGAGTACTGGTTCCACCTCGACTGCTCGGGCCACGTCGCCGACCCGGCGATGGGGGAGGCCCTGGCCGCGCTGCACCGTCGCTGCGACCGGCTGATCTACCTCGGGTCGTTCCCGCGATCCGATCCCGCACCGGCCGCCCCCGCGGCCGGGGTGGGGAGCCCCGTGGCGGCGCTCGGCGTCGCCACCACCGACGACTACGCCGCGTCCGAGCGCTGGCTCGCCGCGGTCCGACGGGGAGCCGACACGTGAGCCACCCGACCGACGACGAGCACGACGGCGCCGCCTCCTTCGCCGCCGTCGGCACCGGCAGCCGGACCGCGCAGGTCCCGCCGGACGACGACATGCTGCGCCTGGTGCTGGTCCGGCACGGCCGCACCCCGTCCAACGTGCGGCACCGCCTCGACACCGCGTTGCCCGGCCCCTCGCTCGACGAGCTGGGCCGCGCCCAGGCCGAGGAGGTCGCCGGCCTGCTCGCCGGCTGGCCCGTCCGGGGCCTGTACGCGTCACGGGCGACCCGCGCGCAGGAGACCGCCGCCCCGATCGGGCGCGCGCTCGGCCGCGGGGTCACCCTGCTCTAGGGCCTGCACGAGGTGTCGGTCGGGGACCTCGAGGGCCGGGAGGACGACGACGCCCGCGCCGCGTTCGACGAGGTCTTCGAGGCCTGGTGGGACGGCGACGTCGACCGCGCCATGCCCGGCGGCGAGTCCGCCCGCGACGTGTGGGACCGGGCGCTGCCCGACCTCGCCGCGGCGACCTCCGGCGTGTCGGAGGGTGCGGTCGTCGTCGTCAGCCACGGGGCGGCGATCCGGGTCCTGTCGCTGGCGCTGCTCGGCGGGCACGACGGCTCCGGGCCCGGCCACTCCGACGTCACCTACGGCCGCGAGCGCCCCGTCCCCAACACCGGCCGGGTCGTGCTGCGTCGCGACCCCGGCGGCTGGGTCCCGGAGCTGTGGGACGCGATGCCCGGCGGGCGGCGCGCCACCCACCGGTAGCGGCCGGGCGGCGGCTCAGCCCCAGCCGAGCTCGTGCAGCTTCTCCTCGGAGATGCCGAAGTGGTGCGCGATCTCGTGGACGACGGTGATCGCGACCTCGTCGACGACCTGCTCCTCGTCGTCGCAGAAGTCGAGGACGGCGTCGCGGTAGACGGTGATCCGGTCCGGGAGCTCGCCGGCGTAGTCCGCCGTGCGCTCGGTCAGCGCGATGCCCTCGTAGAGCCCGAGCAGGTCCGGCTCGTCGGGGTGGCGCGGCTCCACCAGCACCACGACGTTGTCCATCGCCGCGGAGAGCTCGGCGGGCACGAGGTCCAGCGCCTCGCCGACCAGCTCGTCGAACCGGTCGGCGGGCATCGCCACCGGCACGTCAGTTGTCCGACAGCCCGGGCAGGCCGGGTGGGATGTCGAGGTCCGGCCGCCCGGCACCGCTGTCGGGGGCGGCGGGCTGTTCGGCGTCGGGCTGCTGGACCGGGGCCTGCGAGCCCGGGGCCGGAGTGGCCGCACCGTCGGTGGGTGCGCCCCCCGGGGTGCCGGGCGCGGACGGCGCCGGGCCGGCGGGCTGCCCGGACACGACCAGGTTGCCCTTCACCGAGCCGGTGATCGAGGCGAAGCCGCTCTTGTCCGGCAGCAGGGTGCCGATGCTGCAGTTGACCTTGCGGCTGCCCGCCTTCCAGGACTCCTCGGAGAGGTTGCCCCAGTAGACGACGAGCCCCTTGGCGTCGATCACGGTGTCGTTGCCGGCGAAGGTGTTGGCGGCGGTGGTGCAGGCGGGCTGGAGGAACTTGTCCTGGTCCTCGACGGTGGGCCAGGCGTCCGGGAACTGGGTGCCCAGGTCGACCAGCCCGACGGCCTCGGCGGCGTGCGGACCGGCGCAGTCGGTCGGGTCCCCGACGGTGCGGCCGTCGATGGCCAGGCAGGTGCCCACCGGCTGGACCGCGGACTGGTCCTGCGCGGCGACCTTCCCGGTGATCGGGAACATCTCCCCGCTGCGCGAGGCCATCTGCAGGCCGCAGCGCATGCCCTTGTCGCCGCCGTCCCAGCGCTGCTGCGACGGCTTGAGCGCGCCCACCCGGAACTTCCCGTCCGGGTCGAACTTGCCGTTCAGGTACTTCGTGACCACCGGGGTGCAGCGGTCGGCGACGAGCTTCTGCCAGGCCCCGTCCGCCGGGAACGTCGGCTGGTCGGTCAGCACGACCCGCCCCGCCTGCTCGAACAGGTGCGGCCGGGCACAGTCGACGGCGGCGGTGTCGGTCGCGTCGGACCGGGTCCAGTTGAGGCAGGTGCCCGGGGTGTCCGGTGGGGGCGGCAGCGGCGGGGGCTCCTCCACCTTCGGGACCCCGGAGGACGCGAACGACCCCAGGACCGGCACCTCGGCGCCGAGCAGCGAGTCGACCGACGCGACGGTCAGCATCAGCAGCGCGCCGACGAGGATCCCGATCCCGACCCGGCGGGCCCCGAGGAACCCGCTCCGCCCGGCGCCCGCCCCTCCCGAGGCGTCCGACGACCGTCGCCGACGGGTCGGGACCACCGGGGTGGCCGACGGCCGGGACAGCACCGAGGTCGTGCCCTGCCCGCCGTGGACGGCGGTGCGGCCGGTCACGTCGGGCCGGTCGGAGCCGGCGGGGGAGCGGGAATCCATGACGCCCCCATCATGCAGCCGGGGTCGGCCCGGCTTCACCCGGCCGGTGCCCCGGCGCGGCGGTCGGTCGGCCGGATGCTGTGAACGAGCAGGTCCGTCCGGTGCGACGGGGTGGCGCGGCCACTCGTCCGGGTGGTCGTGGGCGAACCGCCGCCGAATCGTCATCCGGGAACGGCCGGTGGTCGTCGGTCGGTCCCGGTACGGTGCGCGCGGGGGGACAGGAGTGACGATGGGGGACCAGCGATGACCGACGGACCGCGCACCGGCGGCGGCCCGGACGACAGCACGCCGCCCGCCGGTACGCCGAGTGCGACACCGGGCGGCGCGCAGCCGTCGGGCTCGCAGCCGGCGACGCCGGCACCGCAGACCGACGGATCGGCGCCGGCGCCGTGGGCGAACCCGCCCGCCGAGCAGCCCGCCGAGGCCCCGCGCGGCCGGATCCGGCAGCAGGACGGCAGCACCACGCCCCGCGAGCCCACGCTCGCCGAGAAGCGCGCCCGCGAGCAGAAGCTGCGCGCGGACCGCGAGGCGGTGCGGCTGAAGGAGGCCCGCTCCAAGACCACCAAGCGGGTGCTGATCGGCGCCGGCTCGACCGTCGGTGTCGTCGCCCTGATCGCCGCGGTCTACGCGGCCTCCGGTGGGGCCGCGGAGGACGAGGAGCGGATCGCCGACGCGCGCTGCGTCGACAACCAGGGCGTCGTCGTGCCGGACGAGAACTGCAGTGGCACCCAGAGCCAGGGGCAGGTGTCCACCGGTGGCGGCGGTTTCGCCTTCGTGCCGATCTTCCTGGGCGGCGGCGGGCGCCAGTACCACTACAACTACGGCGGCGCCGGCGGTGTCGGTCAGGTCGCGACCGGGGGGACCGTGACCCCGCCGCCCAGCGGCACCACGGTCCGCAGCGGCACGACCGGCTCGACCATCGGCTCGGCGACCCGCAGCGGCACGATCTCCCGGGGCGGTCTCGGCGTGGGCGGCGGATCGTCGTCGTCCTCGGGCGGGTCCGGCTCGTCCAGCGGGAGCTGAGGGCGTGCGACGCGAACGCGGCACCCCCCGCCCGGACTGGCAGCGCACCGTCGCCGAGCAGGGGCTCGCCTTCGGCACCCCCGGCCGGGACGGCTCGGGCAACGAGCGGCCCTACTGGGACGAGTCGGTGCACTACGTCTTCGAGATGGACGAGATCCTGTCCCTCGAGGCCGACGTCGAGGTGCTCCAGTCTATGTGCCTGTCGGCGGTCGACCACGTCGTCACCACCGAGCGGTTCCGGGACTTCGCGCTGCCCGAGTGGTGCTGGGAGCAGGTCGCGCAGTCCTGGCGCCGCTCGGACCCGCACCTCTACGGCCGCTTCGACCTGCGCTACGACGGGTCCGGCCCGGCCAAGCTGCTGGAGTACAACGCCGACACCCCCACCTCGCTGCTGGAGGCCTCGATCCTGCAGTGGCACTGGCTGCAGGACGTCCACCCCGGCGACGACCAGTGGAACTCCCTGCACGAGAAGCTCGTCGAACGCTGGAGCGAGCTGAAGGGGCTGCTGCCGTCGTCGGAGGTGCACGTCACCTGGTCCGGCGCCGAGTCCACCGGCGAGGACCACATCACCGTCGGCTACCTCCAGGAGACCGCCGCCGAGGCGGGCCTGGACACCGTCGGACTGTCCATCGAGGACATCGGCTGGGACTCCGCACTGGACCGCTTCGTCGATCTCGAGGAAGCTCCGATGTCGACGGTCTTCAAGCTCTACCCGTGGGAGTGGATGCTGACCGACGAGTTCGGCAAGCACGTCACCCGCAGCCTCCCCGAGACACTGTGGCTCGAGCCGCTGTGGAAGACCCTGCTGTCGAACAAGGCGCTGCTCGCGGTGCTCTGGGAGATGTACCCCGGGCACCCGAACCTGCTGCCCGCCTCGCTCGGCAACCCCGGGATCCTCACCGAGTACGTCCGCAAGCCCCTGCTGGGCCGCGAGGGCGCCAACATCGCGATCGTCGCCCCCGGCTACGAGACCGCCACCGGCGGCGTCTACGGCGACGAGGGCTTCGTCTACCAGATGTTCGACCCGCTGCCCGAGTTCGACGGGTTCCGGCCCTGCCTGGGCGCCTGGCTGGTCGGTGACACCGCCGCCGGCCTCGGCATCCGTGAGACCGCCGGCCTGATCACCGACGACGGTGCGGCCTTCGTGCCGCACCGCATCCCCGAGTCCTGACCGTTCCGCTCTGCTCCGCTCCCTGCACACCCCCGCTCCCGGAGGTACCTCCCGTGATCCTCGCCCAGGCGTTCGACGCCACGTACTGGGGCTTCCTCGGCCGCGGTGTCGGCGCGATCCTGCTCTACGCCGTGATCGGCACCCTGCTCATGCTGATCGGCTTCTGGGCCATCGACCTCACCACGCCCGGCAAGCTCCCGGCGATGGTGCGCGGCGGCCTGCCGAACGCGGTGACCATCACCTCGGCCGGCATGCTGTCGATGGCGTTCATCATCGTCACCGCGATCTACGGCTCCTACGGCTCGCTGCTGCAGGGTGTCGTGTCGTCGCTGGTGTTCGGCCTGATCGGGATCGTCGCCCAGGTCGCCGCGGTGCGGCTGCTGGAGTGGGTGACCGGCATCGACATCGGTGAGGTCATCCAGTCCGACGAGCCGCGGGCGGTCGCGAAGGTCGTCGCGGCCGCGCACGTCGCGCTCGGCCTGATCGTCGCGGTCGCGGTCTTCTAGACGCCCGTCCCGGCCGGACCCGCGTCCCGGCGCCGCTCAGGCCAGGGCGGTCAGCACCTCGACCCTGGCCTGCGGCGGTGGCATCGCGGCGATCTCCGCGCGCACGTCGCGGGCGGCGGCGGCGAGTTCGCCGTCGTGCAGCAGTCTGCGCAGCGCGTCGGCGGTGAACGGGCCGCCCAGTCCGGCGCCGCGGGCCGCGACCAGCTCCGCGTTGTGCCGCCGGTCGCCCGGACCGGGCAGCGCGAGCTGCGGGACGCCCGCGGCCAGCGCGGCGAGCACGTGCGCGGCGCTGCCGTCGTGCAGCACCGCGGCGCAGGCGGGCAGCAGCTCGTCGAGCGGGACCCGCCCGACCGTGCGCACACCGCGTCGGCCGTGGCGCAGCAGCCGCCCCGGGGGCCGGACGAGCACGAGCTCGCAGTCCGGCCCGTCGTCGCGGACGTCGTCCAGCGCGCGTACCGCCGAGGCCTGCAGATCGCCCCGCAGTGGCCCGCCGCCGCGCAGCACCAGCACCCGCGGCCGCACCGAGGGGCCGCTCAGCCACGCCGGCAGCGCCGACCGGCCCGAGCCGCGGGCCCGGCCCGGCCGCACGGCCAGCGCGTCGCGCGCGCCGACCAGGCTCGACGGGGCGATGGTCAGGGCGATCGCCGGTGGCGGGACCCCGCGCAGCCCGTGCCGCAGCCGGGCCCGCTGCAGCGGGCGGGAGTCCAGCAGCGTGCGGACCAGCGCGAACCCGTCGAGCAGACCGTTCTCGTGCAGCACCGCGGGGACGTCGTGCCGGGCCGCCGCGAGCGCCCCCGCGACCGCGAGGGGCTCGTACACCACGACGTCGGGCCGCCACTGCTCGGCGACGGTCACCAGCGCGTCGGTCAGCTCCTCGTTCACCGGGCCGAACAGCGAACGGACCCCGGCGTCGCCGCCGCGCCCGGCCAGCTCGGCCCGCGCGGTCACCGGGTGCGCGACGAGCGAGCGCGCGGCGAGCCTGCCCACCCGCAGGCTGCGCGCGACGTCGATGAACGGCAGCGGGTCCGCCCCGGGGAGCGGGTGCGCGTCGCCGCCGCCGGCGAGCAGCACCTCGTGCCCGGAGTCCCAGAGCGCGTGGGCGAGCGGCAACAGCGGTGTCAGATGCCCCGACAGCGGGGCCGCCACCACCAGAACACGCACCGTCCGAGGGTAACCGCCACACGGTCGTCCGGGGGCCGTCTCCGGGCGGTTCCGTACGCTCTGGGTGTGATCGTCGAGAACGCGCCCCGGCTCGTCGCCACCGACGTCGACGGGACCCTCCTCGACGACGGCGGCGTGGTCACCCCGCGCACCGTCGCCGTGCTGGAGCGGGCGGTCGCCGCCGGCGCCGGGTTCGTGCTGGTGACCGGCCGCCCGCCGCGCTGGATCCCGCCGGTGCTCGCGCGGCTGCCCGAGGGCCTGGTGCGGCTGTGCGTGTGCGCGAACGGCGCGGTGCTCTACGACGCCGTCGACGACGTCGTGCTCGGCGCGCACACCCTGGATCCGGCGGCGATCGGCGAGCTCGCCGCCCTCGCCGCGGAGCTGTTCCCCGGCTGCGGGTTCGGTGTCGAGCGCGTCGGGAACGCCGAGGGTGACGACGGCGTGCGGGGCATCGTCGACCAGTTCCTCACCGACCCCGGCTACGTGCACGCCTGGGGCGAGCACGACGGCGGCTCCACCAGCCGCGAGGACCTGCTCGGACACCCGGCGACGAAGGTGCTGATCCGCTCCCCGGAGCTGACCAGCGAGCAGATGATGACCGCACTCGCGCCGAAGGCGGGCGGGCTGGCCGACCTGACGTTCTCGCACCCGTCCGGGCTGATCGAGGCCTCCGCGCCCGGGATCACCAAGGCGACCGGTCTGGCCGAGGTCGCCCGCCGGCTCGGCGTGACCGCGGCGGACACCGTCGCGTTCGGCGACATGCCCAACGACCGGGAGATGCTGCGCTGGGCCGGGCTCGGCGTCGCGATGGGCAACGCCCACCCCGACCTGGCCGGCCTCGCCGACGAGGTGACCGCCCCGCACACCCACGACGGGCTCGCCGAGATCCTGGAGCGCTGGTTCTGAGCGGACCCGGCGGCGTTCACCTGCCCGTCGACGAGCGGTCATGCGCGGTCCGCCGGGCCGCCCCGGCCCGGCCCACCACCCCGCCCGCGCGTACCATCACCGGCTGTCATCGCCCGCGAGCCGGGTGCCAGCGCCCGCGCCAGGAGGCCCCCACCCGTGGCTGACACGGCAGACACCCTGGACCGGTCCGGTCCGCAACCGCCCGCCGACGTCCCGCCCACCGGCGAGGTCGCCGTGCTGGCGTCCGTGCAGCGCGCTCTCGGAGGCGACACCACCGTGCGCGTCGCCCGCGGGATGTCGCTGTTCGGCGAGCACGCCGCCGGCTGGCTGGCGATCGGCGTCCTGGGTGCCGCGCTGGACCGTCCCCGCCGTCGCGAGTGGCTCGGCTCCGCCGCCGCCGTCGCGGTCGCGCACGGCGCCTCGATCGGGATCAAGCGCGTCGTCCGGCGCCGCCGACCCGACCACCCCGCGGTCCGGGTCCTGGTGGGCACCCCGAGCCGGCTGAGCTTCCCGTCCTCGCACGCCACGTCCACCACCGCCGCCGCCGTGCTCTACGGCGGCCTGCTGGGCAGGCGCTCCCGCCCGGTGGCCGCGGCGGGTGTGGGCCTGATGGCGCTGTCGCGCCTGGTCCTCGGCGTGCACTACCCGACCGACGTCGCCACCGGCACCGCGCTCGGCGCGGCCGTCGCCTGTACCGCGCGACGCGTGATCTCACGCAACCCCACCACCGGAGGGTGAGCGCATGACCAGCACCGACCCCACGAAGGTCGACCACGACGACTCCGAGAAGGAGAAGGTCGCCCGGGCCGCCGACCCGCAGACCCCCGTCGTCCCGGACGCCCCGGACGACGCGGGCGCGCCGGAGGGCCACGAGGACGAGGCGGCCCCGACCGTCGCCGCCGAGCACGCCCCGCACGTGCCGATGGACCCGTCCGAGCGGACCACCGCGATGGTCGCCCGCGGCCTGCTGAAGACGATGCGCCCGCGCCAGTGGGTGAAGAACGTCCTGGTCTTCGCCGCGCCGTTCGTCAGCGGCCAGCTCTTCGACGTGCCGGTCCTCGTCGACTGCCTGATCGCCTTCGTCGCGTTCTCGCTGGCCGCGTCCGGCGTCTACCTGGTCAACGACGCGCTCGACGTCGAGGCCGACCGCGCGCACCCGACCAAGCGCCGCCGCCCGATCGCGTCCGGCATCGTCCCGGTGCCGCTGGCCTTCGTCGCGGCGGGCGTGCTGTTCGCCGGCTCGATCGCGCTGTCGTTCGCGGTGACCTGGCAGCTGATCATCGTGCTCGCCGTCTACGTGGCGGTGCAGCTGTCGTACTGCCTGTGGCTCAAGCACCAGCCGGTGCTCGACATCTGCATCGTGGCCTCCGGCTTCCTGATGCGGTCCATCGCCGGTGGTGTCGCCACCGGCATCCCGCTGTCGCAGTGGTTCCTGCTGGTCACCGGGTTCGGGTCGCTGTTCATGGTCGCCGGCAAGCGCTACGCCGAGATCAACCTCGCCGAGCGCACCGGCGCGAAGATCCGCAAGTCGCTGGAGAACTACACGGCGTCCTACCTGCGCTACATCTGGTCGCTCTCGGCCACCGTCATGATCGTGATGTACGGGCTGTGGGCGTTCGAGATCCGCGAGGACCACAACTCGGTCTGGTCGGTGCTGTCGATCGTGCCGTTCGTGGTCGCGGTGCTGCGCTACTCCGTGGACGTCGACCGGGGGACCGGCGGCGAGCCGGAGGAGATCGCGCTCGGGGACCGGGCGTTGCAGGTCCTGGCGCTGGCCTGGATCGCGATGCTCACCCTGGCCGTCTACAGCTGACGCCGACCGCCTCCCGGGCCCGGTTCCCCGTACGGGGGCCGGGCCCGCGGTGTGTCAGAACCCGTGGTGTCGGCGCCCGGTGTGCCAGGACCAGGTGTGCGCGAGTCCCTCGGCCAGCGGGGTCGGTGCGGGCAGGCCGAGTGCGGCGATCCCGCGCGAGGGGTCGAGGCAGCTGCGGCGCAGCTCCCCGGGCCGGGCCGGCAGGAACTCGGGGGCGAACTCCTCCGGCGCGAGGCCGGCGATCGTCCCGATCGTCGCGGCCAGCTCGACGATCGTGGACTCGGTGCCGGTGCCGACGTTGAACACCTCACCGGCCAGCTCCCCGGCCGCGAGCCGGTCGGCCGACGCGAGCGCCGCCCGCGCGACGTCGCCGACGTAGAGGAAGTCGCGGGTCTGACCGCCGTCGCCGAACACGGTCGGCCGGGCTCCGGTGCGGGCCCGGTCGCAGAACAGCGAGACCACACCGGCGCCGCCCGCCGGGTGCTGGCGCGGCCCGTAGACGTTCGCGAACCGCAGCACCAGTGCCGGCAGACCGTGCGTCCGGACGAAGAACCGGGTGTAGCGCTCCGCGGCCAGCTTGCTCATGCCGTACGGCGACTCCGGCTCGGCCGGCTCGGCCTCGGTCGTCGGCAGGGGAGCGCCGTCGCCGTAGATGGCACCGCCGGTGGAGCACACGACGACCGCGCCCGCACCCGCGTCGCGGGCGGCCTGCAGCACGCTCAGGGTGCCGAGGACGTTGACCGAGGCGTCGTGCACCGGGTCCGCCATCGAGCGGCGCACGTCGATCTGGGCGGCCAGGTGGAACACCGCGTCCGGTCGGAACTGCGCGCCGAGCGCGGTCAGCGCGGCGGTGTCGCGGATGTCGAGCTCGGCCACCGTGACGCCCGGGGCGAGGTTGTCCCGCGTCCCGGCGGAGAGGTCGTCGACGACGAGGACGTCGTCGCCGCGGGCGAGCAGGGACTCGACCAGGGTGGAGCCGATGAAGCCGGCTCCGCCGGTGACGAGCGCGCGCATACCTGCCTTCCTCCGGGGCGGACGGTGTGTGCACCCGGCTGCGGCACACGGTAACCGCGGGTGCCCGGGGCGCCTCAGCCGGTGGAGCGGGCGGGCTCCGTGCCGCAGGCGGTGATCCGGTAGAGCGTGCTGCCGCCCCCGGAGAGGACGGGCTCGAACCCGGGTGCACGGTCGATCTCGGACAGCCCGGGGTAGGTGTCGGCCCGCGGGTCCCACGGCCACCAGGTGACCGGGCCGTCGATGACGTAGCCGACGCCGGTGGCCCGCACCGCGGGACAGACGACGGGGTCGCGGGCGGCGTCGTGCAGCCGCAGCCGGATCAGCTCCTGGTCGGGCGTCCAGGTCCCGGACAGGTGCGGGAAGAGCACCTCGCGCCCGGTCAGCGGGTACAGCAGGCCGTTGCCGCTCCACGGGTTCGCCGCGACGACGGTGCCCGGTTCGGTCGCCCGGCCCGCCGCCTCCAGGAACTCCCGCTGGCCGGGCTGCAGCACCCGGCCGGTCTCGTAGCGGTAGGCGTCGGCAATCACGGCGGCGTGCACGCCGATGCGGAACCCGTCGGTGAGCAGGACCAGCGCCGCGGCGAGGACGGCGACGACCGGGACGGCCGTCAGCCGTCGTCGCTCCGGGGTGGTCTCCGCCCGCCGCACCGCTGTCACCGCACGGGCCACCAGACCCGCCGCGCCGAGCACGCCCAGCGTCGCCAGCGGCACCCCGGTGATCGGGACCATCGCGGCGAGCCGGTGCGAGTCGTTGTACCAGGCCCCGGTCAGCGCGGTGACGAGGTCGCCCTCCCGGGCGACGGCGAGGGTGTAGAGCAGCGCCGAGGTCAGGTGGGCCGGCACCAGCCACGCGGTGCGGGCGTGCCGCAGCGCCAGGACGGCGCCGACCACGACCAGCACCGACACCACGACCAGCTCGGGCCGCTTGTTCGTCCCGTTCCACAGCACACCGGTCAACGCCTCGCGAGCCCCCATCGAGGCCTGCCAGTCGAACGTCCGGACGCTGGCGAGGAAGGGCGACCACGCCAACAGCCACACCACGGCGGCGACCGCGGCGAGCGCACCCGCCGGGGCGAGGGCCGCCGTGGCGAACCGGCGCTCGCGCACGTGCCGGACCGTGCTGAGCCCGGCCGCGACCACCACCGGGGACAGGCCCAGCACGAGCAGGCTGACCGCGGCGTTCGGATGGGCCAGCGCCAGCGCCGGGACGGTCGTCGCACCGAGCAGCAGCGCGCGGATCCGGCCGACCACGCTGTCCCGGGCCAGACCCAGCACGGTCACCACGGCGGCCAGTCCGGCGGGCACCAGGGCCAGCCCGAGCAGGTTGGGCCACAGGACGCCCCAGTTCATCAGCAGCCACGGCATCGCGGTGAACGCCGTCGCGAGCACCGGGGTGACCAGCAGGGCGCCGGCCCGGCGCCCGACGATCTGGCGGACGAGCAGCGTGCAGGACAGCGGCCACACGACGGCCGCGGCGGTGAACGCGGCGAGGTTCGACGCGGCCGGGATCGACGCGCCGGTGCTCGCCACGACGAGCGAGACGACGTCGTGCCAGGCCGCGGGGTAGGCCGACGGCAGGCCGGGGCTGTTCAGCTCACCCAGCGTCAGCGACGACGCGTCGCCGGTCTGCAGGATCCGGGCGACCGCGCTGTAGTGGTAGATCGCGTCGTAGGTCGGGGAGACCGCGTCGACGGGGCCGAACGCGAGCATCACGGTCAGCCAGCCGATCGCGACGGTGACGGCCACGCCGACCGCCAGCGCGATCCCCCCCGAGGGGGCCGTCGGGTCCCGCGCGCAGCAGGAACGGCGGACGGTCGGCGGGATCGCCCGCGTCGTCCCCGGGTCCGGACCGGGACCGGCCCGCCCGCAGCCGGAGCGCCGCGGTCACCGCGGCGCACAGGAGCGCGAGCACGGCGGTGACGCCCAGCACCGGCCACGGTCCCCACGGCACCCCGGCCCGGCCGGCCAGCACGGCGGTGGTCGCGATCAGCGCGACCGACCCCAGCGGCCCGGCGCCCCAGCAGACCGCTCCGCGCAGTCCCGCGGCGCGGGCGACGAGCGCCCCGGGCAGGACGCACCAGGCCGCGGTCACCAGGGCCACGGGGACGGCCTGTGCCCACGTCATCCCCGGCTCCGCGCGTCGTCGATCGGCAGCCGCATCCGGCGCACCCTACGAGCGTCGTGCCGCGCGGCGGGACGCGCGGTCGCCGTGTCACCGTCCGCGACCGGATCGTGTCCCGTGCGGATCGCCGCTCAGCTCCTGGTGGAGCGGGCCGTCCCCACCTCGTCGGCGGTGGGCTCGGTGACGGCGGCCCGGTGCCCGTTGGTCCCCGCAGCGCGCTCCTCCAGGGCGGTCAGCCGCTGCTCCAGCTCGCTCTCCCGCCGGGTCAGCTCCGCGTCCCGGACGGCGATCTGGCGGGCCAGGTTCGTCAGGTGCTGGCTGATCTCCCGGTCCCGCAGGTAGGTGTTCAGCATGCCGAACACGAAGGCGACCACGAGCAGGTAGACCAGCAGGTCCGTGCCGCGGCCGATGCCCACCGCCCGGGCCAGGTAGGTCAGGTCGTCCGGGCGCAGGACCGCGTAGATGTTCAGCACGATGAACGCGCCGAAGGCGATCCGCTTGCTCGCCCGCACGCCGACGCTCTGGCCGCTGCGCACGAAGTAGACGAGCGCGCCGACCGCGGCGGCCAGGAGCAGGATCTGCAGGATCACGGTGTTCGCCTCCTGGGTCATCGCTGCCGTACCGACAGGTCGAACAGGATGTTCACCCCGTTGAACAGCGACTGGCCCTTGGATCGTGAGTACTCGGTGTAGCGGATCGTGACCGGGACCTCGCGGATCCGCCACGACGACCGGGCCAGCGACGCGACGATCTCCGACGCGTGCGCCATCCCGTTCATGGTGATCCGCAGGTCCTCCGCGACCGCCCGGTTCATGGCCCGCAGCCCGTTGTGGGCGTCGGTGAGCTTGAGCTTGCGGCTGGCCGGGGACAGCGCCGCGACGGTGCGCAGCACCAGTCGCTTGAGCGGCGGGACCGGCTCGGTCGACTCGAGGAAGCGCGACCCGAGGACGACGTCGGCCTCGCCGCCGCGCAGGATCGCGGCCATCCGGACGGCGTCGGCGACGTCGTGCTGGCCGTCGGCGTCGAAGGTGACGATCCGCTCCGCCCCGCGGAGCAGGGCGTAGTCGATCCCGGTCTGCAGCGACGCGCCCTGCCCGAGGTTGATCGGGTGCCGCACGAGGTGCGCCTCGGTGCCGGCGATGCGTTCGGCGGAGGAGTCCCGGCTGCCGTCGTCGACACACACGACGTTCGGGAAGGCCGTGCGGATCTCCGCGACGACCTCGGCGATGACGGTGTCCTCGTTGTACACGGGGACCACCACCCAGGTGCCGGTGTCGGCGACCACGTCCCACTCCCTCGTCACTGACCGGCGGCCGTTCACGGCCGCACCGCAGAGGCTATCGGTCCGGGTATCCGAGCCGTGCGACGGTGGGCAGGGTTCGGGGCGAACGTGATGTTCCGTACCGTTCGTGACATGGACCCGAGAACGCTGCTCGAGGTGATGCTGGCCGATCTGGACAGCGCGCCGGAGCTGTACCGGCCGACGGACTTCTGGCGGACCGGGCTGGAGAGAGTGGTCGCCGACCTGCGGGAACGCGGGTTCACGGAGTTCCGCAGGCACCCGTCGGCCACGTTCTTCTACGCCCCGCAGTACGCGCCGGTGTCCAGGCCGGCGGCGATGCTGTCGCGAGCGTTCGGGATGCTGGGTGCCCCCGGCGCGCTGCTGCGCGGGCGGATCGACCAGGTTCCCGTCGCCCGGGCCCACCACGCCACGGTGACCGCCCTCGACCCCGCCGACCGGTCGCCGTCGCTCGCCGGGTTCAGCGAGTCGACCGCCGGCGCCCCCGCCGAGCAGCTGGAGTTCGACGGCCGCCGGTTCAGCCGGTCGTCGCTGAACTACCTGCGCGGGCTGGTCATGCTCAAGCGCGCCGTGCCCGACCTCGACGTCTCGACCGTCCTGGAGATCGGCGGCGGGTTCGGCACGCTCGGGGAGATCCTGCTGTCGGGCAACCCCGGACTGCGCTACATCGACGTCGACATCCCGCCGGTCGCCGCCGTCGCCACGCACTACCTGCGCGAGGCCCTCGGGCCGGAGAAGGTCGGCGACTACGCGGCCACCCGCGAGCGCGAGAAGATCGTGATCGACGAGCTGGAGCACGCGGCGACCGTGCTGTGCTCCTGGCAGCTGCCCCGGCTCACCGGGACCGTCGACCTGTTCGCCAACTTCATCTCCTTCCAGGAGATGGAGCCCGAGGTGGTGGCGAACTACGCGAACCTGGTCACCGACCTGGGCGCCCGCTGGCTGCTGCTGCGCAACTCCCCGACCGGGAAGCCAGGAGTGCGCGAACCCATGCTGCGGCGCCACTACCTGGAGATGTTCGACCGGTTCGAGCTCGTCGACTCCGACGCCGGGCTCTACGGCCAGGACTCCGAGGGCACGGTGTCCGAGGTGATGGTGCTCGCGCGGCGCTCGTAGGGTGGCGCGCATGCGCACCCCGGACCCGATCGAGATCGGCGGCCACCTCGTGGGACCCGGCGAACGGCCGTTCGTCATCGCGGAGGTCTCCGGCAACCACAACGGCTCGCTGGACCGGGCGCTGGAGATCGTCGACGCGATCGCCGGGACCGGGGCGCAGGCGGTGAAGTTCCAGACCTACCGGGCCGACACGATCACCATCGACGCCGACGGCCCGGCCTTCCGGATCCGTGACGACCACGGTCTGTGGGGCGGGCGGAACCTCTACCAGCTCTACGAGCAGGCGCACACACCCTGGGAGTGGCACGAGCCGCTGTTCGCCCGTGCGCGGGAGCACGGCCTGGTGCCGTTCTCCAGCCCGTTCGACCCGACGGCGATCGAGCTGCTGGAGTCCCTCGACGCGCCGGCGTACAAGGTGGCCTCGGCCGAGCTGGTCGACCTGCCGCTGATCCGGGCGATGGCCGCGACGGGCAAGCCGATGGTGATCTCCACCGGGATGGCGACGCTGGCCGAGATCGACGCCGCCGTCGCCGCCGCCGGAGAGGGCGGTGCGACGCAGATCGTGCTGCTGGCCTGCACCGCCTCGTACCCGGCGGACCCGGTCGACGCGAACCTGCAGACGATCCCGGCGTTGCGCGAGGCGTTCGGCGTGCCGATCGGGCTGTCCGACCACACCCCGGGCATCGGGGTGCCGGTCGCCGCCGTCGCGCTCGGCGCGGTCGCGATCGAGAAGCACGTGACGCTGCGGCGTGACGACGGCGGCGTCGACTCCGACTTCTCCCTGGAGCCCGCCGAGCTGGCGTCGCTGGTCACCGAGACCGACGTGGCGCGCCGCGCGATGGGCCCGGCCCGGTTCGGCCCCCGCGAGTCCGAGCGCGACACCCTCGCGCTGCGCCGCTCGCTGTGGGTGGTCGCCGACGTCGCCGCGGGCGAGAAGGTGACCGCGGACAACGTCCGGTCGATCCGCCCGGCGGGTGGTCTGCACACCGACACGATCGGCACCGTCCTGGGCCGGACCTTCACCCGCGACGTCGCCCGCGGCACCCCGCTGACCTGGGACCTGATCTGAGCGGACCGCTCAGTCCAGGGTGCCCAGCGCCGCCTTGGTGAAGGGCACCAGCTCGGACTCGCGGCCCTCGAGGACCTTGCGGCCCCACTCGGGGTCGGCGAGCAGCGCCCGGCCGACGGCGACGAGGTCGAACTCGTCGTCCTCCAGCCGGTCGAGGAGCTTCTCGACGCCGCTCACGTCGGCATGGGCGTCGCCGCCGGCGAACATCGCCGGGTCGAAGACCTGGTCCAGGCCGACCGAGCCGACGGTGATCGTCGGCAGCCCGGTGACCTTGCGGGCCCACCCGGCGATGTTGAGCTCGGCGTCGGCGTCGGGGAACTCCGGCTCCCAGTAGCGGCGCCCGGACGCGTGGAGCGCGGTCACCCCGGCGTCGGCGAGCGGGGTCAGCACCTCGGTCAGCTCGTCGGGGGTGGCGGCGAGACGCGCGTCGTAGTGGCCGCCCTTCCACTGGGAGAACCGGAACACGACCGGGTAGTCGGGAGCGACGCGCTCGCGGACCGCGGCGACGATCTCGGCGGCGAAGCGGGCGCGCTCGGCCCGGCCGCCGCCGTAGCCGTCGGTGCGGCGGTTGGTGCGCTCCCACAGGAACTCGTCGATCAGGTAGCCGTGCGCGCCGTGCAGCTCGACGCCGTCGAAGCCGATCCGCTCGGCCTGCGCCGCGGCCTCGGCGAACGCGCCGACGATCCGGTCGATCCCGGCGAGGTCCAGCGCCTGCCCGGCGCCCTCGGTGCCGTCGAGCGCGACGCCCGACGGGCCGACGGACGGCGCCTCGGGGAACGGTGGTTTCCCGGCCTCGCGGGTGATGCCGACGTGCCAGAGCTGCGGCATGATCCGGCCGCCCGCGCCGTGCACCGCCTCGACGACCTTCGCCCACCCGGCCAGCGACGCCTCGCCGTGGAAACGCGGGACGTCGGCGGAGTCGCCCGCGGACGGGTCGTCGATGTAGGTCCCCTCGGTGATGATCAGGCCGGTCCCGGCGGCAGCCCGGCGGGCGTAGTAGGCCGCGACGTCGTCGCCGGGGACGCCACCGGGGGAGAAGTACCGGGTCATCGGGGCCATGACGATGCGGTTGGCCAGCTGCGCGGAGCCGAGCGAGTACGGACGGCCGAGCAGCCGTGCGGCGCGGGTGGACACGAGGCACTCCAGGAGGGATGAGCCGTCCAGGCACGTCGGCGGGTCCGGGCGGAGGCGTCAAATGGTTCCTGTCAAAGATACAGATGGGCCGGCGAACTGCAACAGTGACCATCGCCTTTTCGTCCGGGCGGGTAGTCTGGGGCTCCGACCGGGGAGGTGACGTGGTGCTGGACATCCGGTTCTCCCGTGCCCTGCAGGCGATGCTCTACCTCGCCGCGGCCGCGGAGGGTGACGGGTCGACGGTCAGCTCCGGGCGGCTCGCCGAGGCCCTCGGGACGAACCCGAGCCTCGTGCGCAGGCTGCTCGTGCCGCTCGGGGCCGCGGGCCTGGTCGAGTCGACGAGGGGGCGCAGCGGTGGTGCCCGGCTGGCCCGGCCGGCCGGGGAGATCACCCTCGCCGAGATCCACCGCTGCGCGGTCGGGGAGAAGCCGCTCTGGGCGTGCAGCCCGGAGACCGAGCACGTCTGCCCGGTCACGCCGCACGCCGCGGCGTACTTCGCCGGGCTGACCGCCGACGTGGAGCAGGCGGTGCAGGCGTCGCTGGAGGGGCGGACGCTGGCCGACGCGCTGCGCGAGATGCGCGGCCTGGCGAGCGCTAGCGGTCCAGGAAGTCCCTGACCAGGGCGTTCACCTCGTCCGGGGACTCCCGGTTCGACCAGTGGCCCCGCCCGGGCAGCAGCACGAACCGGGCGCCGGGCACGGCGTCGGTGGCCGCGTGCGTGGTCGCCACGGGGACGCCGGCGTCCCGGTCGCCCTGCACGAACAGCGCGGGGCAGCGGATCTCCGAGAGCCGGGGGCGCAGGTCGACCCGCATCCGGCGGAACCCGATCGAGCCGTTCTGCCAGTCCGAGCTGCCCGCGTTCCCGGACCGGGCCTCGGCGAGGACGGCGTCGACGATCTCGTCCAGGTCGGGCACGCGGCCGGCGTCGCCGAACAGGGCGCGGCGGGCGAACGCGGTGACCGCGGCCCGGCTGCGGAAGGCCAGGTTCGGCAGGGTCCGCGACAGCAGGGGCACCCGCGCGGTCAGCCACAGCAGCTGGTGCAGCCCGGGCGGGAAGCTCAGCGTCCCGGCCGGGGCCAGCGCGACGACCCGTTCCACCCGCTCGGGGTGCTCGATCGCGGTCGCCAGTGCGAGGGCGCCGCCCTGGGACAGCCCGACGACGGCGATCCGCTCGATGCCGAGGTCGTCCAGCACGTCGACGACCGTGCGCAGCAGAACCTCGTGGGTCGCCCGGCCGTGCCACGGCCGGCTGCGCCCCTGCTTCGGCCAGTCGGGGGCGACGACGCGGTGGTCGCGCGAGAGGTCGGGGATCAGGTGGCGCCAGCTGAGCAGCGCGTTGTCCAGGCCGGCGCCGGAGAGCAGCAGCACCGGCGGGCCGGCGTCGCCGGCGAGGTGGACGTGCAGGTCGCCCTCGGGACGGGGGATCACGTGGTCGCTCAGGTCGGTCATCGGCGCCTCTCGGTCGGCGGGTCCTCGTCGCCCCACCCGCGTGCGGCCAGTGCCTCCCCGAGTGCGTCGGCGTGCCGCAGCGTGCGCACCAGGAACGGCACCGCGAACGCGGTCGGCGACCGGTCCGCCCCCCGTGCCTTCGCCGCGGCCCGGACCTGCCCCGCGATGCCGGACAGGGTTCCGATCGACTGCACCGTCAATCCGACGAGAAGGCCGAGGCGCTCGGGTGCGAGACCGAACCGGCGCAGCGGGCCGAGTCCGCGTTCCACCGCGCTGACCAGGTCGTCCACCCGGGTGGTGAGGGTGAACAGGGTCGCCGCGCCCATCGCGGCGAGCAGCCGGAGCACGATCACCAGCGTCCGCTCCGGACCGAGCAGCCACCACTGGACCACGCCGAGCAGCACGGCCAGCAGCACCAGCGTGCGCAGCACCGGCCGGACCCGGTGCCACGGGATCCGGGCCACCACGTAGCCGGCGGCGACGGCCAGGCACAGCCCGCCGAGCACCCGCGGGTCCCCGGTGAGCACCGCCCCGATCGCGAGGGCCAGCACCACCAGCAGCGACGGCCCGGCGGGCGCCCGGTGCAGCAGGCTGTCACCGGGCGCGTAGAGCCCCAGCGGGGTCACGACCCGCAGAGCCTGCGGTAGTACGCGACGGCCGGTCCGGGCTCGTCGTCGGCGACGACCCGCCCGCCGTCGAGGACGACGACGCGGTCGAAGTCGTCGAGCAGGTCCAGGTCGTGCGTGGCGAGCAGGACCTGCTGGCGCAGGCCGGCGAGCCGCTCGGCGAAGGCTCGCTTGTTGCGCAGGTCGAGCAGGGTGGTCGGCTCGTCGCAGACCAGCACGTCCGGGTCGAGGACCAGCACCGAGGCCAGCGCGAGCAGCTGCTTCTGCCCACCGGAGAGCTGGTGCGCGGGGTGCTCCACGTGCTCGCCCAGGCCGAACCCGGTGAGGGTCTCCGCGGCGAGCCGGGCCCGCTCGGCGCGGTCGCGCACGGTGCGGCGCAGCGAGAACGCGACGTCCTCACCGGCCGTCGGCATGACGATCTGGGAGTCCGGGTCGGAGAAGACGAACCCGACCCGGCGGCGGACGGCCGCGCCGTCGCGTGCCGGGTCGCGGCCGTCGACGCGCACGGTGCCCGAGGTCGGTGCGACGAGCCCGTTCACGGTCCGGGCCAGTGTGGACTTGCCGGAGCCGTTCGCCCCGACCAGCGCGACCCGGGGCTCGGCGAGGGCGAGGGTGACGCCGTCGAGGACGGTGCGCTCGCCGTAGCGGTGCCCGACGTCGGCGAACTCGATCATCGGACCACCCGCCAGCTCGTCGCGACGCCGAGGCCGCCGCCGGAGGACAGCGCGGCGATCCCGGTCTCACCGCTGCCCTGCACGACGAGCCGGTGGAACAGCCGCACGACCAGCACCGCGCCCGAGGCGCCCCACGGGTGACCGAGCGCGATCGCGCCGCCGTCCTGGCCGGCCAGGTGCTCGTCTATCCCGGCCGCGTCGAGACAGGCCAGCGCCTGCCCGGCGAACGCCTCGGTGAACTCGACGGCGTCCGGGGCCGTCGGCCGGTCGCGCAGCGCGGCGAGCGCGGGGACGGCGCCGAGGCCGAGGTCGGCCGGGGGGCAGCCGCGGGTCGCGGCGGAGACCAGCGCGAGGCCGGGCACGCCCAGCTCCCGGCGTCGCCACTCCGGCACCAGCGCGACGGCGGCGGCCCCGTCGTTCACCCCGCAGGAGTTCGCGGCGGTGTGGACGCCGTCGGGGGTGAACGCGGGGCGGAACCGGGCGAGACGGTCGGCGGTGTAGCGGTCGCGGGGCCGCTCGTCGGCGGTGAGGGGCCCGCCGACACCGTCGACCGGGACGAGCTCGTCGTCGAAGCGGCCGGCCCGCTGCGCGTCGACGGCGCGGGCGTGGCTGCGGGCGGCGAACGCGTCGAGGCGGGTGCGGGGCAGGCCCGCCCGGGCCGCCGCGTCGTCGGCGGCCGGGCCCATGTCCGGGTCCGGGTCGCCGGCCGGGGCGAACGGCGCTCGGGTGTAGACAGTGCCGTCGGCCCACGTCCGGGTGGGTGCGGTCGACGGGGACTCGGCACCGCCTGCCAGGTAGCCGATGCCGTCGCCGGCACGGATCCCCGCGGCCGCGGTGAGGATCGCGGCCAGCCCGCTCGCGCACTGCCGGTCCACGGTCATGCCGGGCACCTCGTCGCCGAGCCCGGCGGCGAGCGCCGCGACCCGGGCCGGGTTGCCCCCGGGGCCGAAGACGTTGCCGAGCAGCACGTCGTCGACCGGGCCGCCGAGGGCCCCGGCCAGTGCGGCGAGCACGGGTGCGGCGAGCGCGTCGACGGTCACCGCGCGCAGCGCGCCGCCCGCGGTGCCGATCGGGGTGCGCCGCGCGGC
Source organism: Pseudonocardia sp. EV170527-09 (assembly GCF_008369905.1). Taxonomy (NCBI): domain Bacteria; kingdom Bacillati; phylum Actinomycetota; class Actinomycetes; order Pseudonocardiales; family Pseudonocardiaceae; genus Pseudonocardia; species Pseudonocardia sp. EV170527-09. Next base: position 34,545 of record NZ_VRMC01000028.1, on the reverse strand, counting down.
GACGACGACCGGGGTGTCGGCCGGGGTGTCGCTGCCGGGGACGGTCACTCCGGGCCCCCGAGCGGGACCGCGTCGAGGGTCCCGTCGCGCAGCGCGGCGTCGACGGCGGCGCGGGCGGGCTTGCCGGAACCCAGCCGCGGGAGCGCCCGGGTGACCAGCCACCGGCGTGGCCGCTTCGCCGGGGACAGCCCGGCCCGCGCCGCGGCGCGCAGCGCCCGACGGTCCGGGACACCGTCACCGGCCTCGACGACCGCGGTGACCACCATCCCCAGCGACGCGTGCGGGGTCCCGGCGACGACGACGTCACCGACGCCCGGCACGCCGCGCAGGATCTGCTCGACCTCCTCGGCGGCCACCAGCGTGCCGCCGGAGGAGATGGTGGTGGCGGCGCGGCCGAGGACGGTCAGGCCGCCGTCGGCGGTGAGCTCGGCGCGGTCCCCGACCGTCGTCGGACCGGGACCGGCCGGGACCAGCTCGCCGCGGGTGAACCGGCCGCGCACCGACTGCGGGCTGTCCACCCACAGCTCGTCGTCGCGCACCGTGAGGTGCACGCCCTCGACCGGGCGCAGCGGGCCGTCGTCGCGGCGGGTGGCGATCAGCGAGTGCTCGGCCGAGCCGTAGTACTCGAGCAGCGTGGTGCCGGGCAGCAGCCGCGCGCACCGCTCCCGTATCCCGGGCGCGACGTGCGCACCGCCGCACACCACGACCTGCGGTGCCGGGCCTCCCGGGCGGCGCTCGCGCTCGTCGAGCAGCGCGGAGAGCTGGGCGGGGACGAGATGGACCGAGCCGCCGTCGGGCAGGTCGGTCGGGTCGAGCCGGCCGCGGGTGACCAGGCCCAGCCCGTGGTGCAGGGCGTGCAGGGCCCCGAACAGGTACAGCGTCGACGACGGCGGCCCCGGCACGAGGACCGGTCCGGGCAGCGCGCCGAGGATGTCGAACCCGATCCGCCAGGAACGCCGGTCGCGGGCCAGCACGGAGGGGACACCGGTGCTGCCCGAGGTCGTCGGGAGCAGGAACAGCCCGGGTGTGCGCGGTCCGCCGTCGGCGGTCTCGGCCCGCCCGTCGGTGCCGATGACGTGGTGCGGCGCGGCGTCGGCGAGCACCGCGTCGCGTTCGCGGCCGGTCCAGCCGGCGTCGGCGAGCAGCGACGCCGCGCCCAGCCGGTCCGCGGCGAGCAGGTAGGGCAGCACCGCCCAGCGGGCCCGGGTGGGGGTGTCGAGCACGACGCGCTGCCCGCTCCGCACCCCGAGCCGGGACAGCCGTTCCCCGGCCGCTCCGACGGCGTCGGCCAGCCCCCGGGGCAGCCAGGGTGCCGGGACGACGGGCGCCGTGTCGTCGTCGGCGTCCGGGGCGTCGATGCCGGCCCCGCTCACCGGGCCCGGGACTCGGACGCAGGGCGGACCGGCAGCAGGTCCGGCAGGGCCCGGTGCACCAGCGACGCGATCAGCGCGGCCAGCACCACCTTGATCAGGTCACCGGGCACGAAGACGAGGGACTGCACGATCCCGCCGGTGACGTCGCCGATGTAGACGCCCAGCCACGGCATGCCGACCACGTAGTCGGCGAGCAGCCCCGCCAGGCAGGCGAGCAGCAGCACGGGCAGCGACCGCGACCGGAACCGCTGCACGATCAGGCCCGCGACCAGCGCGGACAGCAGCCAGCCGACGAGGAAGCCGCCGCTGGGGCCGAAGAACGCGGCGCCGTTGCGGCCGCCGGACAGCAGCGGCAGCCCGACCGCGGTGAGCACCAGCAGCAGCGCGACCGATGCCGTGCCGAGCCGCCACCCGAGGATGACGCCGGCCAGGACCGGGCCGACGTTCTGCAGGACGATCGGCACCCCGGCCACTCCGGCGAAGCCGGGGAACAGCCCGAGGACGGCGATGAACGCGGCGAACACGACCACGCGGGCGAGGTCGGCCGCGGGGAGCGCGGGACGGGATCCGGACACGCGCGAAGGGTAGGTCTCGTCGGCGTGCCGGAGGTGCGTCGTGCGGGTTGCGTCACGGCGCCGAGCGCTCACAGCACGCGATGGAGTGTCCGGAATCCGTCGGCGTCGGGGGTGCCGGGCTCGCCGTAGCCCGCGCGGGCGAACAGCCGGGCAGAGGCGTCGTTGCGGGTGTGTACGACGGCGGTCACCGCGGTCCCGGCGCCGGTCCGGGCCCGCAGCGCGTCCTCCCCGGCCCGCAGCATGGGCAGGGCCAGCCCCTCGCCACGGCGCTCCGGGGCGACGGTGATCGAGACCTCCCAGCCGCTCCCGTCCCGGTCCCAGCGGACGGTGCCGACCGGCCCCCGGGCGTCGGCGACGACCAGGAGCAGCCGGTCGTCGCGATCCAGCGAGCCGGCGAGCCAGCGGCGGTGGGTGGCGAGGTCGACCGCGTCGTGGCTGCGTGACCAGCGACGGGTGTCGGGGTCGTTGCGCCAGGCCAGGAGCAGCTCGGCGTCGCCGGGACGGGCGGGGCGGGGCCGGACCACCCGGGCGAGCACCCTGCCCTCGGCGGCGACGCGTGCCTCCCGGCCGCCGGCCGTGCCCACCGCGGTGGCCACGGCGTCGACGACCCGGCCCGCGCCCTCGCCGTCGACGACGGTCGCGGCCCGGTCGGCGAGCGTGGCGCGGTCGCCCGGGCTGGTCAGCAGGGAGCGCAGCACGGCCGCGGCGGCGGCCGGGTCGACGAGGTCCGCGGTTCCGCCCAGCCCGGCGGCGGCCCCGGCGTCGACGACGGTCCGGTAGCCCTCGGTCTGGTTGTCCGCGGCCCGGACCAGCGCCATCGGGACACCCACGCAGCACAGCTCCCACACCGTCGTCCCGGCCGCGCTGACGACGAGGTCGGCTTCGGCCATCGCGGCGGGCAGGTCGGGCAGCGGCGGCACCGCCCGGAACGTCGCCGGCCCGTCGGCGGGCAGGTCGAGGGGCCGTCCACCGGGGACGACGACGTCGACCTCGGCGGGGACGTCCGCGGCGGCGAGGGCGGCGACCACCTGGGGCAGCAGTCCGGCGGCGTCGGTCCCGCCCATGACGACCAGTACACGGGGCGGCCCGGTGCCGGGGGCGTCGGCGGCCCGCAGGGCCCGCCGGGTGCGGGCACGGCGGACGGTCAGCCGCAGCGGGGCGTAGCCGGGGCCGCGGAGCAGGAGGGGGGAGCCGTCGTCGGGGCGGGGGTGGTCCTCGGCACCCATGTTCGGGTCGACCACCACGTCACCGGGACGCCGGCCGGTCGCGAAGTCCTCCACGGTGGACAGCACGACCCCGGCGGCGTTCAGGGCCGGACGCAGGTCGTCGCCGAGCAGGTAGTGGTCGACGTGCACGGCGTCGATCCGGTGCTCACGGGCCAGCGCCGCGAGCCCGCCGGCGGTGTCGGCCGAGGGCAGGACGGGGCCGGGCTCCCGGACCAGCCCGGACCACAGCCAGCCCAGCCCGTCGAGCCGGCCCGACCAGAACACCTCGTGCCCGGACAGCAGCGCCGCCTCGGCGACCGCGGCACACCGCACCGCGTGCCCCACCCCCGTCGACGGTCCGGCGTCGCAGCGCAGCAGCAGACGCATCCCGCTCACCCCTCGGCGAGGGACTTCTGACGGACGTGCGCGTTGCGCTCCACCAGGTCCGGCCGCGACCGCAGCACGTCGACGACCGCCCGCCACCCGGTGCGCCCGTCCAGGGCCTCGACCAGCCCCGTCAGGGCGTGCAGGTCGTCGACGGTGTCCAGGGTGACGCGCAGGTCGTCGGCAGCCGGGGCGACGACGAGCCCGAGGCAGCGGAACCGATCCGGGTCTCCGTAGAGACCGGAGGTCACGTGGATCCGGTCGTACCCGGTCGCGGTTCCGGCCAGCGCGCGCAGCGCGTCGACGCGGGCGAGCTCGACGTCCAGGCCGCGCGGCAGGGTGCGCACCAGGGTGGTGGCGACGTAGTCCTGCTCCGGCGCGGACCGCCAGGTCGCGGCGACCAGCGACACCAGCGCCGGGTCGAGCAGCGGGCAGTCCGCCGTCAGGCGCACCACGGCGTCGCAGGGGTGCTCGTCGACGGCCTGTACGAAGCGGGCCAGCACGTCGTCCTCGGAGCCGCGCACCACCGGGACGCCGATCGTCGCGGCGCGCTCGGCCACGGCGTCGTCGCCCGGGGCGGTCGAGGTCGCGACCACGACCCGGTCGACGCCGGAGGCGGCGCGGGCGGCCCCGACCACCCGGTCGAGCACCGGTGTGCCGCCGAGATCGGTGAGCACCTTGCCCGGGAGCCGCGTCGACCCCGTCCGCGCCTGGATGACCGCGTTGACCCGCACCCGTACCTGCTTCGATTCGTCCGATCGATCGCGTGCCATCATGCCGGGCGGACGAAATTCCGCAGATCTGGAGGCGTGATGTCGGTACTCAAGGGCTCGTCGGTCCTGGTCACGGGCGGGACGGGGTCCTTCGGGAAGGCCTTCGTCCGCACCCTGCTCGACCGTTACGAGCCGCGCCGGCTGGTGATCCTCTCGCGCGACGAGCTCAAGCAGTACGAGTGCCGGTCGCTGTTCGACAACGACCCGCGGCTGCGCTGGTTCCTCGGTGACGTCCGGGACCAGCCGCGCCTGCGCCGCGCGATGCACGGCGTCGACTACGTCGTGCACGCCGCCGCGCTCAAGCAGGTGGACACGGCCGAGTACAACCCGTTCGAGTTCATCCGGACCAACGTCGAGGGCTCGCAGAACGTCGTCGAGGCCGCGATCGACGCCGGGGTGAAGAAGGTCGTCGCGCTGTCCACGGACAAGGCGTCGAGCCCGATCAACCTCTACGGCGCCACCAAGCTGTGCGCCGACCGGCTGTTCGTGAGCGCGAACCACTACGCCGCCGCCTACGAGACCCGGTTCGCCGTGGTCCGCTACGGCAACGTGCTCGGCAGCCGCGGGTCGGTCGTCCCGCTGTTCAAGAAGCTCGCCGCCGACGGCCAGTCGCTGCCGATCACCGACAAGCGGATGACCCGGTTCTGGATCACCCTGCCGGACGCGGTGCAGTTCGTCATCGACTCCTTCGACGCGATGCAGGGCGGCGAGCTGTACGTGCCGCGCATCCCGTCGATGCGGATGACCGACCTCGCCGAGGCCATCGCCCCCGGCGCCGCGACCCACGAGATCGGGATCCGGCCGGGCGAGAAGCTGCACGAGGAGATGATCGCCGCGGACGACTCGCGGCGGACCCTCAAGCTGGCCGACCGCTACGTCGTCGAGCCCTACATCGCCGGCTGGGGCTACACCTCCCCGGCCGACGGCGAGCCGGTCCCGGACGGGCAGGCCTACCGGTCGGACACCAACGACCTGTGGCTGTCCCCCGAGCAGCTGCGCGCGATGGTCGAGGCGCTCGACTGATGGGCGGCGCCTGATGCTCCCGTACGGCCGGCAGTCGATCTCCCCCGCCGACGTCGAGGCGGTCACGGCGGTCCTGGGGACCGACTGGCTGACCACCGGCCCGGCCGTGACCCGGTTCGAGGACGACCTCGCCGCCGTCTGCGGGAACCCGGCGGTGGCCGTGACCAGCGGCACCGCGGCGCTGCACGTCGCCTACGCCGCGGCCGGGGTCGGCCCGGGCCAGGACGTCGTCGTCGCCCCGCTGACCTTCGTCGCGACGGCGAGCGCCGCGGCACTGCTCGGCGCGAACGTCGTGTTCGCCGACGTCAGCCCGGACACCGGGAACCTCGACCCGGACGCGGCGAAGGCCGCGCTGACACCGAACACCACCGTCGTGGCCGGGGTCGACTACGCCGGCCACCCGATCGACGCGGCACCGCTGCGGTCGCTGGCACACGACGCCGGCGCCCTGCTGCTGGAGGACGCCGCGCACTCCGTGGGCGGCACCTGGCACGGCCGCCCGGTCGGTGACCTGGCCGACCTGACCACGCTGAGCTTCTTCCCGACCAAGAACCTCACCACCGCCGAGGGCGGCGCGGTCGTGTCCCCGCGCGCGGACCTCGTCGCGGGTGCCCGGTCGTTCCGCAACCACGGCCTCGTCCGCGACAAGGACGCGCAGCGCTTCCCCGACGAGGGCCCGTGGCACCAGGAGGTGCACGCGTTCGGGCTGAACTACCGGCTGCCCGACCTGCTCGCCGCGCTCGGATCCTCCCAGCTCACCCGGCTGGCCGCGTTCACCGCGCGGCGCAGGGAGATCCACGCCCGCTACGACGCCGCGCTCGCCGACGTGCCCGAGGTCCGCACCCCGGTCCGCCGCGACGGTGCCGAGCCCGCCTGGCACCTCTACCCGCTGCGCGTGCTCGACGGCCGCCGCCGCGCGCTGTTCGAGCACCTGCGCGAGCACGGCATCGGGGTACAGGTCAACTACATCCCCGCCTACTGGCACCCGGTCTTCGCCGACCTCGGCCACCGCCGCGGCCTGTGCCCGAACGCCGAGGAGTACTACTCCCAGCAGATCTCGCTGCCGCTGTTCCCCGATCTCGCCGACGCCGACGTCGACCGGGTCGCGGGCCTGGTGCGGGAGTTCCTCGGGCACTCGGCGTGAGCGCGGGGTGAGCGCCGTGGACGCCAGCCGGGAGGTGCTCGGGCGCGGCTCGCTCTACACCCTGGGCAGCGTCGCCCCGATCCTGGCGAACGTCGTCGTCACCCCGTTCGTGACCCGGCTGCTCGGCGACGCCGAGTACGGCGTCGTCGCCGTCGGGCTCATCCTGGTGCAGGTCGGCGCGATGGTCGTCGGGTTCGGCCTGGCGTCGTCGATCACCCGGCACGGGATCCTGGAGAGCTCGGGCACCGACGGAGCGCGGGCGCTGGTGCTGCAGGGCAGCGCGCTGTCGCTGGCGGTGGTCGTGCTCGCGGTGCTGGCCGGCCCGTGGTGGAGCCTGCCGGTGCTGTCGGTGCCGTGGCGGGCCGGGCTGGTGTTCGCCGGGCTCGCCGCCGCCGGCTTCGTGGTGGTGCTCAACGCCCAGGCGTTCCTGCGGGTGCAGGACCGGCCGGTGCCGTTCGTCGTCATGTCCGGGGTGGCGACGCTCGGCGGACCGCTCGCCGGGCTCGCGCTCGTCGCGTGGCGGGCGAGCGACGCCGACGACTACCTGTTCGGCCTGCTGCTCGGCTACCTGGCGGCCGCGGTGATCGGGCTCGCGCTGGCCCTGCGCGGTGGCCGCCCGCACACCGCGCGGGGCGACTTCGGCCGGGCGCTGCGGATCGGGCTGCCCGCCGTCCCGCACCTGGTCGCGCTGCTGCTCGTGCAGAACGCGCTCGTGCTGATCGTGAGCCGGTACTTCGGGGTCGCCGACGGCGGCCGCATGCAGATCGCGCTGCTCCTCGGCTCCGCCCCCGCCATGATCGTCTCCGCGCTGAACAACGCCTGGGCGCCGGTCATCTACCGGACTGCTCCCGAGGCCCGCGGCGCCGCGTTGGAACGCACCGCCCGCGACGTCGGCGTCGTCACCGCCGCACTGGCCGGCGGGGTCGCGCTGCTCGCCCCGTTCCTGCTGCGGATCCTCACCCCGGCCTCGTTCGCCCCCGAACAGCTGGTGCCGGTCACCGCGGTCGCTACGCTCGGCGCCGTGGTCAGCGTCGTCTACCTGGCCAACGTGCACCTGGTGTTCGCGTCCGGCCGCAGCGGCGGGCTCGCCCTCGCGAGCCCGGTCAGCCTGGTGCTCGGGGTGGTCGCGGCGGTGCTGCTCGCCCGGACCGGGTCGCTGACCGCGGTCGCCGCCGGGTTCCCGCTGATCTACCTGGCCCTGGCGGCCGGGACGTCGCTGCTGCGTCGGCGGGTGTCACCGACCCGCTGGCGGGAGGCGGTGCTGGCCGGGCCGCTGGCCGTCGGCGTCGTCGTGTGCGGGGCCGGGGTGCTGCTGCCGTCCGACGGCGTGCTGTGGCTGTCGGTGCGGTTCGTGCTGGCGGCGCTGCTCGGGGTGGCCCTGCTGGTGCTGGTCCGCCGGATCTTCCGACCGTCATGATCGCCGGGAGTGGAGCGCGGGGAGCAGTCGGCTGCGTCCTCCGCTCCGCTCCCGGCGATCATGGTCAGGCGTCGAGGGGCTCCTCGGTCGCGACCGGCGTGGGCAGTCCGCGCGGCAGCGGCCTCGGCAGCGCGGCCAGCGGGTGGCGCAGCCACAGCAGCGGGTTCGAGCTGCCCGCCGACATGGCCTGCGTACTCGCCGCGGAGCGCTGGGTCAGCCCGAGCACCATCGCGGCCTTCGCCAGCGGCGACGCCGCGTAGTACTGCAGGCCGGGCCCGACGCTCGGGGTGCGGCCCCAGCCGAGCACGGTGCGCAGTGCGTCCGGGTCGAGCAGGTGCTCGGCGCCGAGCTCGCGGCGGGCGAGCGCGGTCGCGGCGGCGTCGGCCTCCGCGGCGCCGGACTCCGGGCGGGCCCCGTCCGTCGGATCGACCGTGTGGAACTCCGGCCAGGTCGCGCGCAGCTCGTCGACCGCCGACGACGACTGCGCCCCGAACGTCAGCGGGTCACCCCACACCCCGGCGGGGGTGCCGACGGCGGCCGCGTACAGCACGGCCGTCGACAGCCGGTTCGACGAGACCCGGCTCGCGTTCCCGACCAGGTGCATGATCCGCAGCAGGAAGTGCGGGTCGTCGCGCCGCCCGGCGGTGACCAGCGTGTGCCCGGCGTCGCGCCAGGAGGTGGTGATCTCCGGGTCGGTCATGTCCTCGTGGTGCAGGCACACCGTCGACGGACCGTCCACCTTCGCGACCTGACGGGCGAGGTCGGCGTGCGCACCGGTCACACGGACGAGCCGGGTGCCGTGGAACGGGACGAACACCGGCCCGAGCCGGTCCGACGGCGTCCAGCCCTGCGCGCGCAGCAGCGCCTCCAGGTAGAGCACCGGGGCACCGATCGGGGTCGTCTCGCGGTCCTCGTCGGCGGGGGACCAGCCGCGGCAGCCGTGCGACCACACCAGCAGCCGTCGCCTGTGGGGGTCGGTGCCGACCTTCGGGAAGTCCGCGAAGTGCGCGGCGACGGGGGAGACCGCGGTCCAGCCGTGCTGCAGCAGACCGGCGATGTGCCGGGGCCGGGACAGTCCGGCGTAGGCGGCGAGGACGGCCGAGTGGCCGTAGTAGTGGTTCTGGATGTCCATCGCCGTGCTCCGGGTCGTGGCTGGTGTCGTGGCCGGTGAGGCCGGGTGATCCTAGCCAGGGGGCGGCTCGCTACCGTCGGGTGCGTGCCCGTCGACGTGATGCTCCCCTTCTACGGCGACCCGGAGCTCCTGCGCCGCGCGGTCCGCAGCGTGCAGGCCCAGCGCCGCACCGACTGGCGGCTCACGGTCGTCGACGACGGCTACCCCGACGACTCGATCGGCCCCTGGTTCGCGGGCCTGGGCGACGACCGGATCCGGTACCGCCGCAACGCGACGCGGCTCGGCGCGCAGCCCAACAACCGGTACTGCATCGAGGCGGTCGAGCTGCCGTACTTCGTGATGATGGGCGCCGACGACCTGATGGAGCCCGACTACCTCGACACCGTCCTGGCACTGCACGAGCGTTGGCCGGACGCCGCGGTGGTGCAGCCGGGCGTGGCCGTGATGGACGCCGACGACCGTCCGGTCCGCCCGCTCGCCGACCGGGTCAAGGCGCTGCTCGCGCCGTCCGGATCCGGCCCTCGGGCGGTCGGCGGCGAGGACCTGCTGGTGAGCCTGCTGCGGGGGAACTGGCTGTACAACCCGTCGCTGTGCTGGCGGACCGACGCGGTCGAGCAGGTCGCGCTGCCGGAGTCCGCGGACGTGTTCGACCTGGCGCTGCCGGTCGCGGTGATCGCCGACGGCGGGACGATGGTCGTCGACGACCACGTCTGCTTCCGCTACCGGCGGCACCGCTCCAGCGACTCGGGATCGGGTGCGGTCGCCGGGAACCGGTTCGCCGAGGAGCGCCGCTACTTCGCGGCGGAGGCGGACCGGATGGAGGCCCGGGGGCTGCCCCGTGCCGCCCGTGCCGCCCGCGCGCACGTGTCGTCGCGGCTCAACGCCGCCGTCCAGCTGCCCGGGGCGGTGCTGCGCCGCGACGCCGCCGCGCTGCGTGCCCTGGCCGGGCACGCCCTCGGCCTCAGCTGATGTGGAGGACCCGCTCCAGCCAGCGGGAGTAACCGGGGTCGAGGCGGGCGTCGGTGACCGCGCGGCCCTCGGCGAGGCGCCGGTCCAGCGCCGCCCGGACCTGCGGGGCGACGTCCGGCTCGGCGAACACGAGCTGGAAGTACTCCGGGCGCATCTGCGCGACGCCGACGAGCTCGCGGCCGGCGAGCACCGGAGTGAGGTCGGTGCGCCACGACGCGGTCGGTGGCCTGGGTGAGGAGCTGGTGACGACGACGACGGACGGGTCGTCGGTCCGCAGGACGTCGGTCGGGTCCGCGCCGTGCGCGATCCGACCGTCGTTCAGGCCGATGTAGTCGGTGGCGGTCCATCCGGAGAAGTACGGGATGGCGCCCGCATCGGACACCGCGACGGTTCGCCGGTCCGGCGCAAGGTCGGTGTCGGCCAGCGCCAGGCCGACGGCGACGTGCGCGCGCCGGAGGTCGTCACCGTAGTTGACCATGCTCGGCCCGTCCGGTGCGAGGACGCCGGCGACCGTCGTCCAGCCGACCGCGATCATCGCCGCCGTGGCCGCGACCCGGCGCATCTCGACCGTGTCGAGCGCCCACGCCGCGGCCAGGCACAACAGCGGGAGGCCGTGCCACGCGAACCGCGACAGATAGTCCATCGCCGGGGCGGTGAGGGCCGGGATGATCCACAGAGCCGTGCAGCTCGCCAGCACCAGCGCTGCCGAGGCCGCGGTGCGTACCCGGAACAACGCCGCAACGGCGAACGCCAGCAGCGGCAACAGCGTCGCCGCCGTCAGCTCGATCCAGCGACCGTCGGTCGTGGCCTCCACACCCACCTTCACGTAGAAGGTGTTCGGCAGTGGGTGGCCGTAGTACGCCCATCGTGCGACCACGTAGCCGACGCCGATGGCGCCACCGGCCGCGGTCCACAGCCAGGTCGACCTGCGGGATCTGCGCAGCCACAGCCACACCAGCAGCGCGGGGGCGACTCCGAGCACCCCGTCAGGGCGGAGGGTCCCCGCCAGCAGCAGCAACGCCGGGATCTCCCAGGGGCGGACCACGGCGTCCCGGTCGTGCAGCAGCCGCGCAGCGAGGACGACGGCCCGCAGCACGACCAGAGCGAAGGGCGCTGTCTCCAGGCCGGCATCGACGTGGACCCAGGTCGGGAGGAACAGGACGAAGCCCCCCGCGGCCACCACGGCGCCGCTTCGGGTGCGAGGCTCGGTGACCAGGATCCACACGGTGGCAGCGGCACAGGCGGCAGCCGTCAGCTTCGAGACCACCGGAAGGGGCACACCCAACCACACCCACGGTGTGTGCCACACCATCCACGCGAAGTTGGTGAACCCCTCCACCGGCATACGCCCCGGGTTCCAGACCGGCCCGAATCCGTGCGCGAGGTTCTCGCTGTAGCGGTAGGTGATGTAGGCATCGTCGACGGTCACCGACCAGCACGCCCACACACCGACGGCCAGGGCCGTGAGGGCGGCGACCAGGAGGATCCTGCGGTCCGGGGGACGCCGGCCCGTGTCCTGGCCGCGGTCCGCAGCCTGTCGACGTGCACGCAGCATGGCCGCCAGTGTTCCGCGAACGGCGGTGACCTGTGGACCGAATCAGTCACAGTCCTGGACGAGTGCGGGGCGTGGCTCGCGCTCGACCCGCCGATGGTCGCCCGAGGTCCGAGGCCTCAGGGCACCGCGGGGACGCCGGCCCGCACCAGCACCGCGTACGGGCCGACGTCGCGCCGCTGCCAGGCCGGGGCGTCGAACAGCTGCGGTGCGAACACCGCGGGGTCGGCACCCTGGCGGGGGTCGGGGAACCGGTCCTGCGACAGCGGCAGCCGCAGTGTCCCGTCGGCGGCCCGTTCCAGTACGAACACCGACGGCGCCCGCACCGGGCTGCGGTCCAGCGCGGCGAGCAGCCGCCCCGGGTCGGTCGCGGCCGCCCACCGGCGGAGCTCGTCGGTGCGGGCCGGGTAGTCGGCGAGCGGGTTCGCGTACTGCGGCTGCGAGGCCTGGAACGCGAAGTACGGCGTGTAGCTGAGCAGGGTCGCGTTCGCGCTCGCGACGACGACCTCCCGCGGCGGACGACCGGTCAGACCGTCGATCGTCGTGCGCAGGTCCCCGAGCCAGGCGTTCGCGTCGGCCGGGTCCCGCGAGCCGTCGGGCCGCGTTCCGTCGGGGCGGTAGTCCTGTGCGGTCCCGGTCCATGCGTAGTCCTGCGGGACCGACTGCACCTGCCCGACGACGACCGCCGCGGCCAGCACGGTCACGACCGTCGCCGTGGCCCCCACCCGCGCCCCGCCCCCGCGCAGCCGCTCGGCCACCTCGGCGACGGCCCACACCGCCCCGCAGGCCAGCGCCGCGGTCAGGATCGGCTGGATCCGGAAGGCCAGCAGTGTCGTCCCGGCGGCGAGCGCGACCGTCGAGAGCAGGTACCAGGCGTAGCCGCAGAGCGCGGTGACCGCCAGTGCCCTGGCCACCGTCGAGGTGCGGGCGCGGACCACGATCCACACCGTCCCGAGCAGGCACAGCGCGCCGACCGGGGTCGCCTCCAGCATCGGCAGCGGCCACCGGGCGCCCGCCTCGGCGAGGAAGTGCTGGCCCGCGCTGTGGGTGGGCCGCCCGGCCGAGGCCAGCACGTACGGCAGCCAGTGCACCATGGCCGGCGGCAGCGCCGCGACGAGGACCACCGCCACCGTCGTGCCGAGCCCGGCCGGGCCGGTCGTGCGGGTGACGAGGCCGTCCACCGCGAGCACGGCCAGGACGAATCCCGCGAAGGCCAGGATCTGGGTGTGGGTGACGGCGGCCAGGCCGAGTACGAGGCCGACCAGGAGCGCGGTGCGGACCCAGGCCCCGCGCCGCCGCACCAGCCGCAGCCCGAGCACCGCCAGCGGCGGGACGAGCGCCGCGGTCAGCCACGAGTACGGCGAGTACGCGGCCAGTGTCACGAACCCGGCCAGGGTGGTGGCGACGGCGGCCCCGACCGCCCGCGGCCGGGACGTCACCAGCGCCCACAACGCGTAGGTCAGCACGGCGGTGACCGCCAGCGTCGCGATCGAGTACGGCTTGTGGAACGCCCAGGCGTCGACGCCCAGCAGCGCCGCCGCCCGCCCACCGAGCCAGAACCACGCGGCCGGGTAGTACGGCGGCATGTCCGCGTAGGCGAAGTCCGCGAGCCGCGCCGAGTCCGCGAACCGGGTCAGGAACGCGACCCGGAACTGCTGGTCGCCACCGACGCCGAACAGGTAGTGCGGGGTGTTCGCCAGGAACAGTGTCAGCGGCACCGTGGGCAGCGCCGCCAGCCCCACCCACGCCAGCGGCGCGGCGACCAGCGGGGATCGGGCCCACGCCGCGGCCGCGAGCACCGCCGCGACGAGCGCCCCGCCGGTCGCGGTGAGCGCCAGACCCACGTTCGACCCCGCCGGGACGGTGATCCGGTCGGCGACCAGCAGCCCGACGGCCACCACCCCGACGGCGACGACCGGGCCGACGACCAGGTCGGCCGCGGCGAGGAGCCGTCGCGCCACGGTCAGTTCTGCTTCTTCTTCACGGCGACGACGAGGAACGCCTTCGAGATCGCCCACAGCGGCGGGAACCGGCGCAGCGCAGCCACCCCGAGCGAGTACAGCCGGGATCCGCCGCACTCGGCGAGGCTCACGTCGCCGGGCACGGTGAACCGCGCGTCGAGGTCGGGTCGCTGCGCGAGCAGCCGGCGCATCCGCAGGTAGCTGGGGGCGTAGCTGGCGTCGGTGTAGTCGCTGCCGCGTCCCGACCAGCGCAGGTAGCGGGTCGCCAGCGGCAGCGGCAGCCACGCGAGGAACGGCAGCGAGTAGTGCGCCTCGATCGGCCACCATCGGTTCGGCACCAGGATGTAGGCGACGCCGCCGGGTCGCAGGCAGGACGCGATCCGCTCCAGCGCGTCGTGCTGGTCGTCGAGGTGCTCCAGGACGTTGTCGAGCACGGCCACGTCGAAGGCCCCGGCGTCGTCGCCGTGGCCGAAGTCGCCGATGCCCTGGACACGGAACGTGAAGTTCTCGCGGCCGCCCTCGGCGGCCAGCGCACCGTTCGGCTCGATGCCGACGACCTCCCGGCACAGGCCCGCGAGCTCGAGTGCGGTGTAGCCGTACCCGCAGCCGAGATCGACCACCCGTGCGTCACGGAAAGGCACGTCGAGAGCGGGTTCGGTGGTGATCGCGATCTGCTTCGCGAAGCCGGTCGCGAGCCTGCGGCGCTCGACCATCCGCAGGGAGCGTTCGTACTCGGGGAGTTCGGTCACGGGGGCTCCGTCGAGGGCGTCGGGGGGTCACCCACCGTACGGGGACGGGGACGGGGCGTCGGGACCGGGCGGGGCGAAGGCCTGGGCCTGCGGGGTGGCCGGCGCGCCCGGTGTGCAGGCCGTCAGCCGCCACAGTTCCTGGCCCCCACCGGTCGCGACGAGCTCGAACCCGGGCACCGGTGCGATGTCGTGCAGACCCGGGTACCAGCGGGCGCCGCCGTGGCCCGGCCAGAACGTGATCGGCCCCGTCAACAGCCAGTCGACACCCAGGTCGGCGGCCGCCGTGCAGACGGCCGGGTCGGTCCCGACGTCGCGGAACCGCGTCGCCAGCAGCGTCTGCTCCGGGGTCCAGTTGCCGATGAGGTGCGGGAACAGGACCCGGCGGCCGGTCAGCGGGAACAGCAGTGCGTCGCCGGTGAACGGGTCCGCGGCCACGACGTCGTCGGGGCCGACGATCCTGCCGACCTCGTCGAGGAACTCGCGCTGCCCCGGTTCGAGGAGCGGGTCGGACGGCTGCTGGTACGGCCCGGCCAGGACGTCGGCGTGCGTCGCCACCGACATCCCGCCGGTCGTGGCGACGACGACCGCGAGCAGCGCCGCCGCGAGCGCGGGCGCGACCACCCGGCGACGCGCCAGGGCCGAGGTTCTCGGGATCCGCAGCAGCACGTGGCGCAGGACCGACGCGAGGGCGCACAGCCCGACCACGGCCAGCACGGCCCCGGTGACGGGCACCATCGCCGCCAGCCGGTAGGAGTCGTTGTACCAGGCACCGGTGAGGGCGGCGGAGGTCTTCCCGTCGTCGGCCGCGGCCAGCACGTAGAGCGCGCCGGAGGCGAGGTGCGCGGGTACCAGCCACGAGGTCGCGACGCGCCGCAGCGCGGCCACCGCGCCGACGACGACCAGCACCGACAGCACGACGAGCTCGGGACGACCGTTGGGGGAGTTGAACAGCACCTGCCCGATCGCCGTCGGCACGTCGGTGAACGCGGGCCAGTCGAAGCTGCGGACCCCGGCGGTCAGCGGCGAGGCCGTCATGAACCACAGGACGGCGGCGACGATCCCGGCGACGCCGAGCGCGGCCAGCACCGGCTGCCAGAACCGGCGGGTGAGCAGCCGTCGCCGGGCGAGCACTCCGATGCCCCACAGCACCGGGAACAGGCCGAGCACCGCGAGGCTGAACAAGGCGTTCGGGTGGGCGAGACCGAGCGCGGGGAGTGTCAGGACCAGGGTGAACGCCGCCCCGCCTGCGCCGATCACGCTGCGCTCGGCCACCCCGACGACGGCCAGCAGCAGCGTCAGGTACCCGGGCAGCAGCGCCACCCCGAGCAGGTTCGGCCACAGCACCCCGAACGACATGAGCGCCCACGGCAGCGCGGTGAACCCGGTCGCGAGCACCGGCGCGGCCAGCGCGGCACCGGACGAGGGGCCCATGACCTGACGGGTCAGCGCCGCCACGGACAGCGGGAACACCACCCCCGCCACGACCCAGGCCGTCAGGTTGGTCGCGACCGGGACCCCGCTGCCGGACAGCATCGCGACCAGCGACACCAGGTCGTGCCAGCCCGCCGGGTACAGCGCCACCGCCGACGACGGGTTCGTCAGCGACCCCAGCGTCAGCGACGACGCGTCGCCGGACTGCAGGATGTGGGCGACGGCGTTGTAGTGGAAGACGCCGTCGTAGGTCGAGGACAGGCCGTCCACCGGGCCGAAGCCGAGCACCACCGTCCACCACGCCAGCCCGGCCGCGACGACGACGCCCGCCGCGGCGGCGATCCCCGCCCGGCGGCCGTCGGCACCCGCCCGCTGGGCCGAGGTCCGCCACACCTGGGGCATCGCGGCCGTCATCGGCTCGGGGCGCTTGGCGAACCGGCCCCTCGGGGTGCGGACGCGGTCCAGCGCAGCCCGGAGCCGCCGGACCGGGGCCCACGACCGCAGTGCCGTCCGCCAGCCCCGGTGCAGCGCGCTGCCGGGCGGGCGCCGGGCGACGAAGACCCGGAACAGCCCACCGAGCAGCGCGAGCACGACCGCGACGCCCAGCGGCACCCATGGCCCCCAGCGCACCCCGGCGAGGGTGCCCAGCACGGCCGTGGACGAGATCACCGCGGTCGACACGACCGGTGCGAGACCCCACGCCGTGACGCCCCGGACCCCGCACGCCCGCAGCACGAGCAGACCGGGCCCGACCACCCAGAACACCGCGACGAGTGCGGTGGGCAGCGCGGACAGCCAGGTGGGTCCGGCCATCGAGGTCGCGGCTCCTCTCCCGGCGCCGGTCCCGGAGCCGTCGACGACCCACCGGACCCGATCCCCGGCGCTGGCCGGTCTCGGAGACTACCGGCGGCCGTGCGGCCCCGCCGGTCCCGTGCCCGACCGGGTGATCAGGAACCGACGACCCGGCCGGCGTCGCAGGCGGTGATGCGCCACAGCGCGTTGTCGCCGTCGCGGGCGAGCAGCTCGAACCCGTCGGCGTCGGCGAGGTCGTCGAGGCCCGGCCACTGCAGCGCCAGCGGGTCCGGCTGCCAGAACGTCGGCGGCGCCGTGATCACGTACCCGGTCCCGGTCTCGGCGACGGCCGCGCACACCGCGGGGTCGTTCGACGCGTCGCGCAGCCGCTCGGCGATGATCTGCTGGTCCGGCGACCACACCCCGGTCAGGTGCGGGAACAGCACCTGCCGGTCGGTGAGCGGCCACAGCATCGCGGTACCGGCCCACGGGTTCTGCGCCACCACCGCGTCCGAGGGCAGCAGCTCACCCGCCTCGCGCAGGAACCGCGCCTGCTCCGGGCCGACCAGCACCTCCTCCGGCGTCTGGTAGATCGCGGCGAGCGAGTCGACGTGCGAGCGCTGGTAGAGCCCACCCGAGGTGATGACGACCGCGACCACCCCGATCGCGACGAGCACCGCCGCCCGCGGCCGGGGCAGCCCGGCGACGGCGGGTGCGGCCCGGGTGAGGCGGTCGCGGACCAGGCAGGCGAGGCTGCGGGCCAGCGAGCACAGCGCGACCAGACCGAGCGCGGCGAGCGGGGCCGCGGTGACCGGGACGAGCGCGGCGATCCGGGGCGAGTCGTTGTACCAGACCCCGGTCCACACCGAGGACCATGTGGTGGCGCCGACGACGTAGAGCGTGCAGACCATCAGGTGCGCCGGGACCAGCCAGGACGTCCGGGCCCGGCGCAGCGCCCACACCGCGCCGGCCACCGTGAGCACCGCGATCGACCAGGCCGGGGCGTTGTCCTCGGGGCTGTGCAGCACCGCGTTCCACACGGCGTCGGTGACCGAGAACTCCGGCTCCCAGTAGTAGCCGCGGATCCCGTCGAGGGCGGGGGAGGCGAACATGAACCAGCCGACGCCGCCGAGCGCGGCGAGCACGACCGGCACCGCCGTGACCGCGCGCACGGTGGGCTACGTGCCGCCGCGCAACCCGCGGCGCACCGCGCCCACGAGCCCCCACAGGATCGGCGGCACCGCGACGACCACCGCGCCGAACAACGCGTTCGGGTGCGCGAACCCCAGCGCGACGACGGCGGCCACCGCCGGGAACCAGCGCGCCACCCGCCCCGGGGGGAACGGCCCCGGCCGGGCGGGGGACACCGGGTCCGGCCCGAGCCCCGGACGCGCGGCGAGCGCCGTCGCCGCCAGCGCGGCCGGGACCAGCGAGACGCCCAGCAGGTTCGGCCACAGCGCGCCGTAGGTGACCAGCGTCCACGGGAACGCGACGAAGCCGAGTGCCAGCACCGGGGCGGCGAGCGCCGCACCGGCCGAACGCCCGACGAGCGTCCGCACCAGGAACAGCACCGACAGCGGCCAGACCAGCAGCGTGGTGACCAGCGCGACCACGTTCGACGCGACGACGATCTCGCCGGGGCCGGGGGCCAGCGGCGCCACCAGCGAGACGACGTCGTGCCAGGCGGCGGGGTAGAAGCCGGGGGAGTTGACCAGGCCGCCGACGGTGAGCGACGAGGCGTCGTGCGTCCCGAGGATCCGGGCGACGGCGTTGTAGTGGAAGTTCGCGTCGAACGTCTGCGACAGCGCGTCGGGCCGGGCCATCCCGCGGACGGCCGCGCTGAACCCCAGCGCGCCGGCGATCACCAGCCCGGTCAGTGCCGCGAGCCCGGTCCAGCGCCGGTCGGGTCCACCGCGGAGCAGCGTCCGGACCGACTCCCCCGCAGCGGCCCGCACCACGGTGGGTCGCGGCAGCAGCGGGAGGCCGAGCACCAGCCGTCGCACACCGACCACGAGCAGCGCGAACGCCGCCGCCGCGGTGGCCGGGGCGGCCCCGCTCCAGGGCACACCCAGCATGCTCGCGCCGACCGCGGAACCGGCGATCACGCCGACCGACAGCATCGGGGCCGCGCCCCAGGCGGCGATCCCGCGCAGACCGGCGGCGAGGCCGACGACCAGACCCGGGAGCGTGACCCAGGCGGCGGCCAGCACCACGAGGGGGACGGCGGACGACCAGCTCACGCCATCTTCTCCTCGGGCCACGACGGTGCCGGATACGTCCGCTTCTCCGACCTGCCTGCGAGGGTACCGAAGCCGCCGGGTGCCCCGGATCACGCCTGCCCTACCCTCGGTGGCCGTGAGCGTCGACAGTGCCGACCTGAACGGTTACGACCTGAGCAGCTACGACCTGATCGTCGTCGGGTCCGGTTTCTTCGGACTCACGGTGGCCGAGCGGGTCGCCGAGGGCCTCGGCAAGCGCGTCCTGGTCCTGGAGCGCCGGAACCACATCGGTGGCAACGCCTACTCCGAGGCGGAGCCGGAGACCGGCATCGAGATCCACCGGTACGGCGCGCACCTGTTCCACACCTCGAACGAGCGCGTGTGGGCCTACGTCAACCGGTTCACGAGCTTCACGAACTACCAGCACCGCGTGTTCGCCCGGGTGGGCGAGCAGGTCTACGCGTTCCCGATGAACCTCGCGCTGATCAACC
This sequence comes from Pseudonocardia sp. EV170527-09, assembly GCF_008369905.1. NCBI lineage: Bacteria > Bacillati > Actinomycetota > Actinomycetes > Pseudonocardiales > Pseudonocardiaceae > Pseudonocardia > Pseudonocardia sp. EV170527-09. The sequence goes on along the minus strand of NZ_VRMC01000028.1, from coordinate 15,355 downwards.
AGTTCTTCGGGAAGGCGCACACCCCGGACCAGGCGCGCGCGCTGATCGCCGAGCAGTCCTCGGAGGTCGAGACCGGGCAGGCGACGAACCTGGAGGAGAAGGCGATCTCGCTGGTCGGCCGCCCGCTCTACGAGGCCTTCGTCAAGGGCTACACCGCCAAGCAGTGGCAGACCGACCCCACCGAGCTGGACGCCTCGATCATCACCCGGCTCCCGGTCCGCTACACCTACGACAACCGCTACTTCAACGACACCCACGAGGGACTGCCGACCGACGGCTACACCGCGTGGCTGGAGCGGATGGCGGCGCACGACAACATCGACGTCGTGCTCGACACCGACTTCTTCGCGGTGCGCGAGCAGCTGCCCGCCGACGTCCCGGTCGTCTACACCGGCCCGCTGGACCGCTACTTCGACCACGCCGAGGGCGAGCTCGGCTGGCGCACCCTGGACTTCGAGATGTCGGTCGAGCCGACCGGCGACTTCCAGGGAACCTCGGTGATCAACTACAACGACGCCGAGGTCCCCTTCACCCGCATCCTCGAGTTCCGGCACATGCACCCGGAGCGGGACTATCCGAAGGACAAGACGGTGATCGTGCGCGAGTACTCGCGCTTCGCCGAGTCCGGGGACGAGCCGTACTACCCGATCAACACCCCCGACGACCGGGCGAAGCTGGAGCGCTACCGCGAGCTGGCGCGCAAGGAGACCGCGAACCGGAACGTGCTCTTCGGCGGGCGCCTCGGGACCTACAAGTACCTCGACATGCACATGGCCATCGGGTCGGCGCTGACGATGTACGAGAACCGGCTCGTCCCGCACTTCACCGAGGGGCGCCCGCTGGCGGGGACCGACGCCGAGGACTAGCTTCACGCCACCTGTCGGCATTTCTGATGAGACCTGTCGGCGGAGTGCAACGGCTCACACGTCTACGGCGACCAGCCGTACGTGACTTCTCAGAACGGCCCCCGGCACGGGGCCACCCAGCAGCCGTGGTGGGACGAGCAGCAACCTGTCACCGCACGGATCCCCAGTCAGATCCCCGCGCAGCGCGGCGCGCCGACGCCCGGCGCGCAGGAGGGGCCTCCGGCCCCGGAGGTCTCGCGCGGTACCGGTCGCCGTCTCGCCCGCTGGTCCGGGGTCCTCGTCGCGACGGTGCTGGTGCTCGCCATCGGCATGGCGATTGGGGGGAGCGGTACTCGGCAAGAGACCGCTGCGGCGGCCCCGGCGAGCAGTAGCGCCGACCAGGGCCGGATCGCCACCCTGGAACAGCAGCTCGCCGACGCCCAGCGGTCCAACCAGACGCTGCAGTCCGAGCTCGACAGCCGGACCACGGCACCGCCGGTTCCTGCGGCACCCGCAATCCCGGCCGCGCCGGTCGAGACCGGGCCCGCGACGACCGTCTCCGACGGCACCTACGAGGTGGGGGTCGACCTCGCTCCCGGCCGCTACAAGACCCCTGGTCCGAACGGTAGTGGTGCCCTGGACATGTGCTACGTCGCGCGGAGCAGGAACGACTCGGGCGAGCTGGGCTCGATCATCGCGAACGACATCGCCCAGGGCCCGTCGTCGGTCACGGTCAAGAAGGGCGAGTTCGCCAAGTTCTCCGGTGGCTGCACCTGGACCAAGCAGTAGCCCGCCACACCACGGCGGACTCGAACCATGATCACCGGTTGTGGAGCGGAGCGTACGCGAGGTGGGTCGCCCGCTCCACAACCGGTGATCATGGCGAGGAACGCTCCGGTGCCCACCCCAGCTCCGCCGACACCGCCGCGGCGGCGGCCGCGGTCGCCCGGCCCACCTCGTCGAACCGGCCGTCCAGGCGCGTGACCGGCCCGGACACGTTGAGTGCGGCGACCACCCGGCCGCGGAAGTCGCGCACCGGTGCCGACACCCCGGCCACGCCCGGCTCGAACTCCTCGTGCGACTCGGCCCAGCCGTGCTCGGCGGCCTCCCGGATCGCGCGCCACAGCTGCGGGACCGTCCGCACCCGCGAACGCGGGTAGTCCGGTACCAGGTCCTCGACGGCGCCGAAGCGTACGAACAGCTCGTCGGGGGTGGCGTCGGAGAGCAGCACCCGGCCCGCCGAGGTGCACGGCAGCGGGGCTCGCCTGCCCTCCCAGCCGGTCGTGCGGAACGAGTGCCCGGACACCGTCCGCGCCGTCAGCAGCGCGTCGTCGCGCAGCACGCACAGGTGCACGGTCTCCTCGGTCGCGGCCGCCAGCCGGTGCAGCACCGGTTCGGCGACGGCCGTCAGGCGACTGTCCGTCCCCCGCGCGGCCAGGGAGAACAGCCGCCACCCCAGCCGGTAGACGAGCGTGTCCTCGTCCCGCTCGACCAGCCCCGCGTCGGCGAGGGCCCGCAGCGCGCGCGAGACCTGGCTCTTCTCCCGCCCGGTCAGCCGGGCGACGGCGGTGACGCCCAGCCCGTCGGTGCGCACCGCCTCGTCCGACGCCAGCGCCTCCAGCAGTGCGACGTCGCGGCCGAGCCCGTAGCCGTTGTGCACCCCGGCCACGCTAGTCCCGGTTGCCCTGAGCGCAACAATGATCTCGATTCCCGGCCGGACCTGGCGCGGCCGCGCGGACGTCGGAGATTCTGCGCTCAACCGGCTCGGGGCGCACCGCCCCCGATCGCGCCCCGAGCCGGAACCAGCTCCCGACACGATCCCGGACCTGATGAAGATCACCGACATCACGCTGGACCGGGTGCGGCTCCCGCTGGACCCGCCGCTGCGTGCCGCCTGGGACCCCGATCCCCGCCCCGTGTTCGACGCGACGATCGTCCGCGTCCATGCCGACGACGGCGTCGTCGGCATCGGTTCCGGCGACACGATGGACGGCTTCGACGCCTACCGGCACCTCTTCGTCGGCACCGACCCGCTCGCGATCGCCCGGCACGTCCGCGCGATCGAGACCTGCGCGCTGCACGGCGGTCACTACTGGCCGCTGGAGGCGGCGCTGTGGGACCTCGCGGGCAAGGTCGCGGGCCTGCCCGTCGCGACCCTGTTCGGCGGTACCTACGAGGCCGTGCCCGCCTACGCGTCGTTCTGCGTGCTGCGCCCGCCCGCCGAGCGCGCCGAGGTGGCGCAGCGGGTCGCCGAGGAGGGCTTCCGCGCGGTCAAGATCCGGGTCGACCGGGACCGCGCCGACGAGGGCGTCGCCGCCGTCGCCGCGGTGCGGGAGGCGCTCGGCGCGGACGTCGCGATCATGGTGGACCTCAACCAGGCGTGGCGGATGGCCGGCGACGTCGCCCCCGCCACCGACCTCGCCGCGACCCGGCGCCTCGTCCGGCGGCTCGCCGAGCTGGACGTGTTCTGGGTCGAGGAGCCCCTGCCCTACGCCGACGTCGACGGCATGCGCACCCTGCGCGCCGACAACCCGGGTCTGCGGATCGCGGCGGGGGAGATGCAGCGCTCGTTCGGCGAGCTGCTGCGCCTGCTCGACGGCGACGCGCTCGACGTGTACCAGCCCGACGTCGTCCTGGCGGCCGGGATGAGCCGGGTCCGCACGCTGGCCGAGCTCGCGTTGCTGCGCCACCGCGCGTTCACCCCGCACAGCTGGACCAACGGCATCGGCGTGCTCGCGAACCTGCACGTCAGCGCCGGCGTCGGCGGCGGACCGTACTTCGAGTTCCCCTACGACCCGCCGGACTGGACACCGGCGCGTCGCGACTTCCCGCTGGCGCAGCCCCTGACCGTCGGCGACGACGGCATGCTGGCGGTCCCGAGCACCCCCGGCCTCGGGTTCACCCTCGACGAGGAGGCGATCGCACGGTGGCGGGTCCGGTGAACGGGTTCACGGTCGAGGCGACCTGCGCCCTGGAGTTCGGTCCCGGCGCGGTCGCCCGGGTCCCCGCGCTGCTCGCCACCCAGCACGGCGCCCGCGCCACCGACGACCTGTGGCCCTCCCCGACCCCCGGGCTGCCGCTGGTCGCGGTCCCCACCACGGCCGGGACGGGCGCGGAGACCAACGGGTTCGGCGTCGTCGAGGACACCTGCGCCAAGCGGAAGGTCTACCTGGGCCACGCCTCGGTCCGGCCGCGCGTCGCCGTCCTCGACCCGGAGCTGACCGTCGGCCTGCCACCCGCGGCGACGGCCGCGACCGGCTTCGACGCGCTCGTCCACGGCGTCGAGTCGCTCGCCTCCCGCGGCGCCAACCCGGTCTCCGACGCCGCCGCGGCGCAGGCCGTCGCGCTGGTGGGCCGGTGGCTGCCCGTCGCCGTCGACGACGGCACCGACCTCGAGGCCCGCGCACAGCTGCTGCTCGGCGCGCATCTGGCGGGCCAGGCGCTGACCGTCTCCGGGCTCGGCCTGGTCCACGGCATCGCGCACGCGGTCACCGCGCACACGGGCACCCCGCACGGGGTCGCGCTCGCGTCGGTGAACGAGCAGGTCATGCGCTGGAGCGCCGACGCCGCGGCGCAGGCGTACTCCCGGGCCGGAGCGGCGCTGGGGACCGGCGACGCCGTGGCCGGGATCGCCGCTCTCGTCGAGGACATCGGTGTCCGGCGCCCGCTGCGCGAGCTCGGCGTGGACCGGGAGCTGCTGCCGGTGCTGGCGGCCGCCGCCGTCGTGGACCCGGTGACGGCCAACGCGCCGCGGACACCGACCGAGGACGACGTGCGGGAGATCCTCGACGCGGCCTGGTGACCCAGTGCCGACGGCGCAGCACGGCCGTGGCCTCCGCGCGCAGGGCCGGCTCGTCCATCGCGCTGGTCTGGCACGGTCGGTGACCCGGACGATCCACACCGCTCGCCCGCCGCGCCCGCCCGCCTCCCGGCTCCCGGCTCGTGCGCGGCTACGCTCGCGCACGACTCCACCCGGACCCGGGCGGACCGGCAGCGCCGCCGCCCGGGACCCCAGCGCCCCCCGCGACGACAGAGGCAGCTCCTGCGATGACCACGACGGACCAGCGAGGTCAGGTGTCCCCGACCACCCCGGCCACGACCAGCGGCGAGACGCTGCTGCAGCGGGTGGTCCTGCCCCGGCCCGCCGACCCCACCGCCGTCCGCGCGCTCTACCTCGACGAGCGCCCCGGCACCACGCTCTCCCCGGTCGAGCCGCTCGCCGACGAGCGGGCGCGTCCGCTCTCGCTGACCGTGTCGACCATCGGTGGCCGCCGCACCCGCATCCTCGACCGCACCGGCGCCACCGTCCCCGCGGCCACCGAGGTCTCCTTCGGCGCCTACTTCAACGCCTTCGCCGCGGGCTACTGGCGGGCCTGGTCGACGCTCACCAGCATCGAGCTGCGGCTGGACCTGGAGGGCTCCGGCCGCGTCGACGTGTACCGGACCAAGGCCGACGGGTCGCAGATCGTCGTCGCGGGTGAGGTCGTCGAGGGCCGTCGCCGGGTCACCCTCGAGCTGGACCTGCGCCCCTTCGAGGACGGCGGCTGGTACTGGTTCGACCTGTCCACCGACGACGCCGACCTCACCCTGCACGGCGGCGGCTGGCACGCCCCGCACGACGCGCCGGGGCGCGCGGCCGTCGTCGTCGGGATGCCGACGTTCAACCGGCCCGCCGACTGCGTCGCCACCCTCACCGCGCTCGGCTCCGACCCCCAGGTGCGGGACGCGATCACCGCGGTGATCCTGCCCGACCAGGGCACCCGCAAGGTCCGCGACGAGGCCGGCTACGAGCAGGCCGCGGCCGCGCTCGGGGACCGGCTGCGGATCATCGACCAGCCCAACCTGGGCGGCTCCGGCGGCTACGCCCGGATCATGTACGAGGTCCTGCACGGCACCGGCCCGCACGCGGGCGGGATCGACTGCGAGCAGATCCTGTACATGGACGACGACATCCTGCTGGAGCCCGAGTCGGTGCTGCGCGCGATCGCGTTCAGCCGGTTCGCCCGCGAGCCGATGCTCGTCGGCGGGCAGATGCTGTCGCTGCAGGCGCGCTCGCAGCTGTCCACGATGGGTGAGGTCGTCGACCGCAACCAGTTCCTGTGGCGGCCCGCGCCGGACACCGAGGCCCACCACGACCTCGCCGCCCGCACCCTGCGACAGACCCGCTGGCTGCACCGCCGCGTCGACGTCGACTACAACGCCTGGTGGATGTGCCTGATCCCGCGCCGTGCCGCGGAGCAGCTGGGCCTGCCGCTGCCGCTGTTCATCAAGTGGGACGACGCCGAGTACGGCCTGCGCGCCCGCGCCGCCGGCTTCCGCACCGCGACCGTCCCGGGCGTCGCGATCTGGCACATGTCCTTCATCGAGAAGGACGACTCCTCGGACTGGCAGGCCTACTTCCACTACCGCAACCGGCTCGTCGCCGCGGCCCTGCACGGCCCCGACGACCCGCGCGCGATGCTGAAGGAGACCTTCAAGCGCACCCTGCGCCACCTGATGCTCATGGAGTACTCGGCGGTCGCGCTGCAGATCAAGGGTTTCACCGACTTCCTCGCGGGCCCCGAGGCGCTGTTCCCGAAGCTGCCCGTGGTGCTCGACGAGATCCGGGCCCTGCGGGCGCAGTACGACGACGGACGCCCGCTCGAGTCCGCCACCGAGGTGCCGCCGGCCGAGCTCGACGCGCTCGGCGCGCAGCTGTTCCCGAAGCCCCCGGTGGGCCGGGCGAAGGCCGCGGTCGGTCTCGCCCGCGGGGTGCTGCGCAACCTGCGCACCCCGGACCCGGCGCTGCGCGAGCGCCCGCAGCGCAACGTGCCGTGGCGCAACGCCCAGTGGTTCGTGCTGGCCGGCCTGGACTCCGCGACGGTGTCCACACCGGACGGCCGCGGGGTCACCTTCCGCCGTCGTGACCCGGCGATGTTCAAGGAGATGGTCGCGGAGTCGTTCCGGCTGCACCGCGCCGTCGCCGCGGACTGGGACGGCCTGCGCGCCCGTTACCGGGCGGCGGCGCCCGTGCTGACCGGCAAGGACGGTTGGAAGCAGATCTTCGAGTGAGCCCCGCCCGCCGGGGGCCGCTGCTGCTCCTGCTCGGCGTCGTCACCTGCCTGCTCGGCCTCGCCGCCGCGCTCGCCCCGGTCGACGCCGAGGACCCGGTCGTCACCTGGCCCCGGGCCGGCCAGGCACCGACGAGCACGGTGCTGCCGCTCGCGCCTTACCGGCCGCTGGAGTTCTCCGCGACCGTCCCGTGCGCCGCGGCGGCCGCTCTCGGCGAGGGCGACGTGCTGCGGACGATGCCCGCCGCGCAGGAGAACCCGGTGACCGCGCCGGGCTTCGTCGCGAGCGTGTCCGGGGGGACGCTCACGCTGCGCACCGGCGACCGGGTGCTCGCCACCGCACCCGCCGCGTCGGGCTGTGTGTTCGAGGTGACCGCCGCCGACGGCGGCACCGTCCTCACCCGCGGCGGGGCGATCCCCGCCGAGCGCCTCGACATCGCCCCGCCGCAGGTCGCCGAGCTCGCCACCGACGTCGCCGGGCCCGCCGCGGCCGGGCTCGCGGTCACCCTGCACACCGATGCGCGCTACGCGTCGTCGCCGTCGCCGCTGAAGGTGGCGCTGCTGGTCGCGCACCTGCTCGCCCTGGCCGCCACCCTCGCCGTCGTCGTGCGGACCTGGACCGGCACCCGCCGGGTGTTCGACGCGCCGGTCCGCCCGGGGGCCGCCGACCTCGTCGTGCTCGTCGTGAGCTGCGCCTGGGCGGTGCTCGGGCCGCTCAACATCGACGACTCCTGGTACGCGCTGATGGCCCGCCAGGGTGCGCAGACCGGGACGATCGGCAACGCGATCTACCAGTTCGACGTCACCGAGGCACCGTTCGCGACCAGTCAGTACCTGCTGCAGTGGTGGGGGTCGCTGGTCGGCTGGGGCCTCGGGCCGCTGCGCGTGGTGCCGGTCGTGCTGGGCCTGCTGACCTGGGTGCTGCTGCGGTACACCCTCGCCGCGCTCGCGGGACGGGTCGGCGTCCGGCCCGGGGTGGTCGCCGTGCTCGCCGTCGCGCACCTGGCCTGGTTCCTGCCCTACGGCATCTCCCTGCGCCCCGAGCCCGCCGGGACCGCGGCCGCCGCCGGGGTGCTGCTGCTCGTCGCCGCCGCCTGCCGCACCGGGGCGGTCGGGCTGCTGGCGCCGGCCGTCGTCGTCGCGGTGGTGGGGATGACGACCGCGCCGACCGCGCTGGTCGCCGCGATGCCGTTGCTGCTCGCGCTGCCGCTGGTGTGGTGGCACCTCGTGCACGCGCGGTGGGCGACCCGGCTCGCGACGGCGGCCGTCGCGTTCGCCGCCGCGAGTGCGGTCGTACCGCTCGGGCTGGCCGACCAGACCCTCGCCGACGTGCGCGAGTCCGTCGCCGTGCACCGCTGGTACTACTTCCAGTACCAGTGGTACTCCGAGTTCGTCCACTACGCGAACCTGCTCGGCCCCGACGACCAGGGCACCTGGGGGCGACGCCTGCCGGTCCTGCTGACCGTCGCCGTCCTCGCGCTGGGCGCGGTGCGGCTCGCGGCGCGGCGCGGCACCGGCGGCCCGCTCGGCCGGGCACTCGGCTTCGCGCTCGCGGCGACCGCGCTCGGCCTCGTCGCCGTCGCGGTCAGCCCGACCAAGTGGGTGAACCACTTCGGTGCCGTCGCCGCACCCGCGACGCTGCTGCTCGGCATCGCGCTCGCCCGCGGCCCGCTGCCGCGCCACGCCCCGGTCCGGCTCGTCGGGGTGGGGACGGTCGTGCTCGGCGTCGTCGCCGCGGTGGTCTACGCCGGGCCGAACCTGTGGCGCCCGTTCTCCGACTGGGGCCAGCCCTTCGGCAACCACTCGGTCCTCGACGCGCCGATCCACCAGCAGGTCCTCGCCCCGCACCTCGGGCCGCTGTACCTGCGCAGCCCGCTGCTGTGGCTGCTCGTGGCCGCCGCCGCGCTGTGGTGGGCCCGGCGGCGGGGGCGGGCTCCCCGGCCGGACCGGGCGGTGCTGCGCGTCGCCACGGCGGGTGGCGTCGCGCTGATGCTCGCCGTGTTCAGCGTGGCTCCGGTGCAGCAGGCCCCCGGCGCGTCGGTGGCCTCGATGAACCTCGCCATGCTGACCGGCGACGGCTGCGGGCTGGCCGACGCGCTGACCGTCACCGTCCCCGACGACGCGACGTCCCCGCCCCCGAGCGCGCCGCCCCGCCTCACCGGGGTGATGCGGGAGGGCCCGCCGCCCGACCGCTCGTCGATCCCCGGTCCCGTCTGGCACACCGATGACGCCGGCACCGGCGCCCTCGACGCCGGCTGGTTCGCCGTCCCGGCCGGGACCACGCGGCTGCTCCTGCCACTGACCGGGGACCTGCGGAGCGGCCAGAGCGTCCGGATCGACACCGGGGCGGGCGCGGTGACGGTGGACCTGCCCGGGGAGAAGCTCGGCGACTGGCGGGACGTGGCGGTCGCCCTTCCCGGCCCGGCCGACCGGGTCCGGCTCGTCGTCGACGACCGGACGGACGGCCCCGACTCCTGGCTCGCCGTCGGCGCCCCGCTGCCCGCCCGCGAGCTGCCCGCCCGCACGGTGCTCGGTGACGCCCCGGTGTTCGCCGACCAGGCCTCGGCGGTGCTGTGGCCCTGCCAGGACCAGATCGCGGTACGCCACGGCATCGCGCAGGCGCCGCAGTGGCGGCTGCGCACCGGCGACAGGCTGGAGGGCGCGACCGAGTCCACCGCGTTCTTCCCGGCGAACGGCGGGACGCTCGCGGGCATCGACCGCACCGCGACCTTCGACGAGCTGCCCTCGCGGCTCGACCCGCCGGCCGGGCGGGCGATGTTCGCGCCGGCGCACGTCGAGCGGGTGCGCTACGAGCACCCCACCGACGGCTACGACCTCACCGTCGGCTCCCAGCGACGGTGGGGCTGGGAGCGGCTGCCGACCCTGGCCACCCGCGACTACACCGGCCGGGACTTCCTGGGCTGAGCGGCGCACGCCCGTCCGGCGTCGGTGTCCACACCCGTTCGCCGGTGTCCACACCGGTCACGACCGGTGTGGACGCCCGGGGAGGGGTGTGGACGCCGCGGAGCCGGGCCGGCTCAGCCCGCGTCGTAGAGCCGGGTCCAGGTCTCCCGCGAGGTGAGCCTTGGCTCGGCGGCCTTCCACTCCCTGGCGGCCTGCGGGCCCTCGTTCCAGAGCCGGCGCACCGTCTGCACCCCGCGCGTGGTGAGTTCGCGCAGCCGCTCCCGGTCGCGGGTCCGGATCCGGACACCGGTCTCGGCCATGTCGGTGACGATCGCGCGCTCGAACAGCGACACGTGCCACCAGTGCGCCTCACCGGCCGGGACCATCCCGGAGCGGAACGGTACCCGCCCGGTGGCCTGCAGCACGGCGCGCTTCACCCAGGTCCGCACGACCTTCGACGGCTTGTGCCCGGCCAGGTGCACGACGGACTCGCGCACGTCGAGCCCGGCCTGGGCCAGCGGCACCGCCGTCGTCTCGGGGTAGGCGGCCCGGATCCGGCGGATCTCCGCCGCCGCGGCGGCGGAGCCGTCGTCGAGCACCGAGGGGCCGCGCAGGAAGTCGTCGACGGCGGTCAGCAGCGTCGCCGCCAGCCCGTACTGCATCGCGACCAGGTACTGGGCCAGCAGCTCGACGATCGTCGTGGTCACCGTGCGCCGGTCGAAGCCGGTGCGCAGGGCGGCGGTGATCAGGCCGTTGCGCTGGTTGAAGTAGCGGTGCCACTCGTCCCAGTCCTTCCAGCCGAAGTCGGCGTGCCACACGGCGGCACCGGGCAGCGACACCGTGGCGAAGCCGCGCTCGCGGGCGCGATAGCCGAACTCGACGTCGTCCCACTGGAAGAACAGCGGCAGCGGGTAGCCGATGGCCCGCACGACCGGCGCGGGGATCAGGCAGGACCACCAGCCGTTGTACTCGGTGTCGACCCGCTGCTCCTGCACGATCGGCAGCAGCCGCTCGTCGCGGCCGAGGAGGAAGCCCTCCTCCAGGGCGCCGGGGACGGGCTTGCCCACACGCAGCTTCTCGGGCACGGCGTACTCGGCGGTGATGTGGACGTGCCCCGGGTGGAGCAGGTTCAGCATCTGCCCGCCGACGATCGTCGGCGCGGTGGTGCAGGCGGCGAACCCGGTCAGCCGGACGACGATCTCCGGGTCGAGCAGCACGTCGTCGTCCATGAGCAGGACGTCGTGGTCGTCGGCCGGGTCGCCGGCGGTCGCCTCGTAGAGTCCGCGGGTGAAGCCGCCCGCGCCGCCCAGGTTGGGCTGGCGCTGGTAGGCGAGCCGCTCGCCGAACGCGGCGGCCAGCGGCGCGAACCGGTCGCGCGACTCCAGCGGGTCACTGCCCTGGTCGACCACCCGGACGGTCGCCACGCGGGCCAGCGCGGCCGGGTCGTCGAGCAGCGCCTGCAGCGTGTTCAGGCAGTCCTCGACGCGGTTGTGGGTGCAGATCGTGATCGAGGTGGGCCGCGGCGGGCGGGGCACCGCGACCGTCCACTCGACGTCGGACACGGTCAGCGTGCCGGTGTCGGTCGCGAACTCCAGCCAGAGCCCGCCGCCGTCGACGAAGCGGTCGATCGCCCCGGTCAGCTCGACGACTCCACCGCCGTCGACCCCGGTGGTGGCGACGGCACGGGCGACCTTGTTCGTGTCCGAGGCCATCAGCCACACCCGACCGCGACCCGCGGCGCGCAGGGACACCCGCACCTCGGGTACCGCGGTCCAGCGCTGCCAGTAGGTGGCGTGCAGCCGCCCCCAGTAGGTGTTGGTGGTGACGTGAGTGGCCGGGACCAGCTCGATCAGGCCCCGCTCGCGGCGGGCGGCGCCGCGCAGGACCTCGGCGTAGAGGTCCTCGGGCACCAGGTGCGTCGGCCCGGTGAAGGGGCCACGCTGCACGACCAGCCGTCCGGGGCGGGCCCCACCGGCGGTGTCGTCGGCCGGGGCGGGCTCGCCCCCACGGAGGGGCCGGGCGGTGTCCAGCATGGCTCTCGCTCTCGCCTCACATCTCGGATCGGACAGGACGAAGTCTGCCGGGGCCTCAGTCCGGCAGCGGCGTCGGGTCCGGCGAGGGTTCCCCGGCCTGCCCGACCTGCTTCCAGCCCCACAGGGTCCGCTCGCCGTCCTGCACCGGGGCGGGGACCGCCCGCGGGTCGTAGGGCTCGACGAGCCGGATCTGGCCCCAGTCGAAGTCCCAGGCGCCGGGCAGGTAGGTCGGGACGTAGCGCTGGGCGGCGGTCCGGACCAGCCAGCCCTGCGGGCCGCCGAACCGGCTGCGGCCCCACTCGTCGGCGACGGTGCGCTGCTGCGGGTCGGCGAGCATCCGGAACACCGGCACGTCGGCGATGCCCCGGTGCACGCCGAAGCGCGTCACACAGGGATGCACGAACGACGTCGCCCAGTCCAGGTACGCGGTGCCGCGGGCGGCGATCGTCGTCAGCGGGGTCAGCCGCGGCACCCGGGGCTGCGCGACGGCGACCCACGCCCCGGTGCCGATGCCGCGGTCGGACACGATGACCCGCACCCGGTCGGCGTCGGCGGCCGGCCGGCCCGCGAGGTCGACGCGCAGGTCCCGCCACGCCTGGCCGCCCGAGGCGCCGCCGGAGTAGTCCGAGGTGCTGCTGACCGCCCCGCCGGGCTCGATCTCGTCGACGACGGCGCCGTCCCGGGCGAACTGCAGGGTCACGGTGTTGCCGCCGCCGATCGTCCCGGCGACGCCGAGGACCAGCGGTGCGGAGCCGTCGCGGGCCGCGGCGGGCAGCGTGTGCCACGCCGAGCGGTAGTCGCCGACGTTCTCCGGGTCCGGCGACCAGCTGCCCATGACCGGTCCGCCCAGCGGGCCGGTGCCGGTGACGCCGGGTCGGTCGTCGCCGTCGCCGGTGTTGTCGCGCAGTGATCCCGGTCCGGTCGGGGGCAGGCCCTCGGGCGTGAAGCCCTCGGCCAGCGGGCCCGGGTCCGCGACGCCCGCCGGTTCCGGCGCGGTCGGCAGCACGTTCGCGGCCGGGTCGGTCTCCACCTGGATGCGCCCGGCGAGCCCGCAGCGGGACCCGGTGGGGTCGGTCAGCACGTCGGCACCCAGGGAGTACGAACCGGCCTGCTTCTCCATGCCCTTGGCCATCGACGCGACCTGGAACAGGACCATGAGCGCGCAGATCACCGCGATCGGCGCCGACCCGAGGCGGACGGCCTGGACGGTGCCGATGCGGCCGCGCCGGCGGCCGAGGGTCCGTCGCACCGGGCGCGGCACCCCGGAGGCCGAGCGCAGGTGCTCCACCCCGGCGACGACGAGCGACAGGAACGCCAGGACCAGCAGCACCGTCGTCGCCTGGATCCCGCTCACCGACACCGGCTTGTCGAACCACGGCACGCCCCAGTTCGAGACGTACCACCAGGTGTTCGGACCGCGGAACGCCAGTGCCGTCACCGCGAGCACCGCGGCCAGGAACAGCGCCTGGTTGCGCCGCGAACGCAGGACCCCGGTGCTCGTCGCGAGCGCGGCCAGCGCCGCGACACCCGAGGCGAGGGCGGCGAACGCGCCGAAGTGGTGGGTCCACTTCGTCGGGGTGAGGGCCAGCACGGCGAACGACAGCGCGGTGCTCGCGAGCAGCCGCCGCGAGAATCCGAGTGCGGCGCCCGGGATGCGGCCCCGGCGCAGCAGCACGACCGTCGAGACGGTCATGCACAGCCACAGCAGCAGGACCGGGAAGCGGCGCTGCAGCGAGCCGTCGCGGCTGTCGCTGAACAGCAGGTCGTAGCGGGCGAGCTCCTGGTACCAGGGCAGGTTCGGGCCGATGTCCTGGCGGACCCGGGTGGCCTCGGTGACGGTGGCGAGGGTCTGGTCGCCGAACACGGCGGTGAGCACGATCAGCCCGGCCGCGAGCAGCGGTCCGAAGGTCGCCGCCCAGCCGGTGGTGCGGATCCGTTCGGTGAACAGTCGCAGCAGGGGGCGGGCCGCGGCCAGGAACGGGGCCAGCGCGATGAGACCGGTCGGGGTCGCCGCGACGGCGAACGCCCCCGCGACGAGTGCCCCCGCGACCGGCAGCAGCCGCCGGGTGGCCAACGCGCGCTCCAGCATCACGAACGACACCAGCGCCGCGATCACGACGACCGTCTCCGGGCGCAGCCCGTTGTTGAACGGCAGCCAGAAGCAGAGGAACACCCCGGCCGCGGCCCAGCCCGCGGAACGGCTGCGCCGGACCTGGGCGCCGAGGCGGGGCAGCAGCGCCCGGCTGATCAGGAACCAGGACGCGACGCCCATCGCCAGCGCCGGGACCCGCAGCCACAGCACCGACTCCGAGACCCCGCTCCACAGCGAGTACAGCTGGTAGAACCAGCCGAACGGCGCCTCGGGGACGTCGAACCAGCGGTGGTAGTTGCCGATGTAGCCGGCGGTGTCGTTGCCCCGGGAGATGTCGAGGATGTACCCGTCGTCGCTGGTCATCGACCCGATGAGGGCCCACACGACCAGGACGCCGACGACGACGGCGTCCCGCAGGTCGTCCTGCCCGCGCAGCCGCCGGGCCAGCCGGCGGCCGTGCACGACGCGGCGGGCGTCGGCGTCGTCGATCCGGCGCAGGAAGAACAGCGCGCCGAACAGCGCGACGATCGCGACGCCCCCCGCGACGAGCTTGAGCGTCGAGGCGTCGGAGTCGTAGCGGTTGTCGGTGTCGAACCGGACGCTCGTGCCGCCCATCGGATCACGGGCCGCGTCGAGGTCGGAGTGGATCCCGGTGAGCTGCGGGCGGCCGTCACCGGCGAACTCGTACAGCGTGGCGCCGCCCAGCGTCGCCGTCGTCGCGTCGAAGTCCGAGGTGAACGTGAGGGCGCAGGGCTCGCCCGGCGGGGGGAGCGGCGCGGTGGCGATGCGCTGGCCGCGGTTGTCGAGGGTGACCACCCCGTCGGCCACGGCGACGCTCAGCCCGACCGTGTCGCCGTCCGGGGCGCCGGTGGGCGTCGTGGACAGCACGGTCGCGCGGCCGGGGGACCGGTCGTCGAGGCTGCGGATCGCGTCGCAGCCGATCGTCGCGGTCAGGCTCTCCGGCCGGTACGCGACCAGTGGGGCGTTCAGCGGTGCGGTGCCGGTCGTGGCGTTCGGCCAGGTGACGGTCGCCGTGTTCTGCACGACCGGCAGGAACGGGATCGCCAGCGCCAGCACCGCCGACAGCAGGCCCAGTGCGGCGGCGAGGAGGCGGTCGGTCGGACGCGACCGGCGGTCGGTGGAGCCCGATCCCGGGCGGGGATCGGCCTCCGTTGCGGCGGTCAGCACCCGGACGAGGCTAGACGCCACCCCGTGATCATCCGTGACACCCCCGTGACCCGTAACCGTTGGACCGGTCGGCCTAGTTGTGATGTCCAGGGAGGTTGGTCAGCCTGGTGACTGGTGGCTGGCCGCCGATGGCGGAGTGAGCGCGGTGGTGATTGTAGAAGTGCATCCAGCCGGGTAGGGCGTCGTTGCGTTGGCGGGTCGACTCATAGAGTCGGGCGTAGGCCCAGCCGTCGGCCAGGGTCC
>NZ_VRMC01000287.1:0-683 GCF_008369905.1 Pseudonocardia sp. EV170527-09 | reverse complement strand
GACCAGGACGGCAAGGTCGTCGAGTACTTCGACTCGGTCGCAGCGGCTGACCGGCACATCTACGACTACGAGTTCGACGCCCCGGCGTAGGACCGTTTTCGCAGGTCAAGGGCGGGGTTCCATTAGGGGCCCCGACCTTCTTGTGTCCCAGCACTTGTCTATATACGCGGGCATGTGCTTATATTGACAGGAAGCCGCTACCGGGACGGTGCGGTACCGGACACCAGGAGACGACGATGCGCAGCTACCCGATCGATACCGACCGCGTGACCCTGATCAGTACCGGCACTGTGACCCCGGTGGCGAAGTGGGTGGAGCTGTCTGACGGCTCGCGCCGTCCGGACCCGCAGGGTCGCCAGGACACCGACGAGCACGGCCGTGGCCTGTGGCGGGTCGAGGCCCTGACCCCGGCCGACCAGGACGACGAGCGGGACAAGAGCGCCGTCGTCGAGATCCTGATCGCCTCCCACGATTGCCCGGCAGTTGGCTCGCTCGGCCAGCCGCTGCACTTCGACGGCCTGGTGATGACTCCCGGCTACGTGCAGCGCAAGACCGGCCAGCTCACCCCGTCGCGCTGGTCGGCGGAGGGCATCCGCGGGCAGGCGGGTGGCCGTCCGGCCAAGGCTCCTCAGGGTGAGGCTGCCTGATTAGCCGAATGAGATAAGAAAGGCGTCGGCCCCGCA
>NZ_VRMC01000286.1:0-684 GCF_008369905.1 Pseudonocardia sp. EV170527-09 | reverse complement strand
CCCTTACGCGATGTCCTGATCGCCTGTTGCGACGGCCTGACCGGCCTCCCCGAGGCCATCACCAGCGTGTTTCCCGACACCGTCGTCCAGACATGTGTCGTACACGTGATCCGTAACGCGATGCGATTCGTGTCCTACTCCGACCGGAAGAAGATCGTCGCGTCGATGAAGACGATCTACACCGCGCCGACCGGCGAAGCCGCCGAGCTCGCACTGAAAGGTCTCGACACCGACTGGGGGCGACAGTACCCGGGCGTGGTCGACGTGTGGCAGCGTGCCTGGAACGAGTTCATCCCTTTCCTCGACTACCCGCCAGAACTACGCCGGATCGTCTACACCACCAATGCTATCGAATCCATCAACTTCCAACTCCGGAAAATCACCAAGACACGCGGACACTTCCCGTCCGACGAGGCTGCGATGAAGCTCCTCTACCTTGGACTGCGCAACATCTCCAGCAAGCGAGGAGGTGACTCCGGAACCGGAACACACGGCTGGAAAACAGCCCTCAACACGCTCGTCGTCTTGTTCCCCGGACGACTCCCACTGTGATAGTTTAACCGCATTCGTCACCCGTCGCTTACACGGGAACCATGACAGGCCCTACCGCGCCGTCTACGACGGCCACCTCTCGCCGCGCAGCCGACAATCACCTGCGCGAGATGCTCTGGGGCGCCGACGGCA
>NZ_VRMC01000285.1:0-691 GCF_008369905.1 Pseudonocardia sp. EV170527-09 | reverse complement strand
TGGAGGGGCGCCCGCCTTGGGCTTCCCGTTTCGGCATGCCCGGGATCTTGCCACAGGTTTCTGATACAGCGGGCCCGACGCGCCGAGACTCCGTGTTCCGTCCGGCTCCCCGACCCGAGCCCTCGCCGGAAGGGCGGGGTAGTTCGCTTATCAGCTCAGGTCGAGCCCGTTCTCCTCGTTGCGGTCGTAGCCCAGCTCTTGGGCTTCAGGTTCCCGGCCTTGGAGTTCGTGGCGATGCTGTAGCTGATGGTCAACATCGTCGTGCACTGTCGTCTGAGCTTGGCCCCCTGCGCCGGACACTGACGGTGTGGGGTCAGTGATCTTGGTGTGGTGGGGTGTGGGCTGTTTCGTAGTCGGCTGGGCTGAGCATCCCGATGCTGGAGTGGCGCCTGATCGGGTTGTACCAGCACTCTATCCACTCGAATATCGCATTGGCAAGATCGGCGCGGCTTTTCCAGGATCTGGAGTCGAGTAGTTCCAGCTGCATCGTCCCCCAGAAGGACTCGACCATCGAGTTGTCGTAACAATCGCCGACCGAGCCCATGGAACCGACTAGTCCCGCCTCGATCAGTCGGCGCCCGAACGCCCAGGACGTGAATTGCGAGCCGTGGTCAGAATGTAGGATCGCCGAGTACGGTTCGGGACTGCGACGGGTGATGGCCATGCCGAGCGCGTCGGTGACGAGTTCGGT
>NZ_VRMC01000284.1:0-696 GCF_008369905.1 Pseudonocardia sp. EV170527-09 | reverse complement strand
GAGCTATTTACACCGCGTCCACCGCCGATGCCGCTGCAGCCGCGCTGGATGATCTCGATGACGAGTGGGGGCGAGCCCATCCGGCGATGATACGTTTGTGGCGTAACGCCTGGACCGAGTTCGTGCCGTTCCTCGACTACGACATCGAGGTCCGGAGGGTGATCTGTACGACGAACGCGATCGAATCGTTGAACGCCCGCTACCGGCGAGCGGTCCGAGCGCGAGGGCATTTCCCCAGCGAGCAGGCCGCGATGAAATGTCTGTACCTTGTCACCCGCAGCCTCGACCCGACCGGACGAGGCCACACCCGATGGATGATGCGCTGGAAGCCAGTCCTCAACGCCTTCGCCATCACTTTCGGTGACCGCTGGCCGGGCGCCGAGCACTACTGACAACATCGCCGGAACCACCGTTCTCGTTACAGACCCAAGGGCGGCCGCAGCGAGTATGCGGGAAAGCTCGCCCGTGATACAGAAGAGTGGCACCCGGGGCGGGATCAGCCAGAGTCCCAGTCCGAGCAGAGTGAGTGCGACCCCCAGAACCGCCAGCTCAGCAATCGGACGCTCAGGGAGGACCAGCGAGGCCCCGCGGCAGCTCCTCTCAGTGCCGCGGGACTGTAAGAACATCGGTGTAACTCCGATCAAGGAGTGTGGACCCGATGACAGACCAGGCAGCGGAGCCGGTGACCGACCTGGA
>NZ_VRMC01000283.1:0-707 GCF_008369905.1 Pseudonocardia sp. EV170527-09 | reverse complement strand
GTGAACAGCTTCAACAAGCCGTCCGGGCCGGTCAGTTCCAGCCCCCGCGCTCGGGCGTCGGCCACCATCGCCGCTGCGGCGGCCTGCTCGGGCGAGAACCGCCGACCCGAACCCGTCTCGTTCTCAGCAGAGCCCATAGGGTCTGATGTCATCACTCACAGTGCCCATCCCGCCGGACGCTGAGGTCCGGCGTGTCGGGCCGGAACCACCGTTCGTTGCACAGGCCCGCATGGAGCGGTTGCTGCGCCAGAGCGTGGTCTCGACGGTGTACGGCGGGACCAGCGAGATCCAGCGCGACATCATCGGCAAGTCCTACGGGCTGTAGGCCTCAGGCCGCGGAGTTCCGGGCGAGCTCCGCGGTCCCGCGGTCGTCCTCCGCCTCGGCCTGCTGGTCGGGGCGCGGGGCGGGGACGGCCGTCGGGCCGACGTGGGCGGCCGCCTCGGCGCGGACCCGCGCGGCCTCGGCGGCACGGCGGATGTGCGCCGGGACGAGCGCGGACCGCTCGGGCAGCCGCATCGGCGGCACCGCGCCACCGTTGCGGCGCACCTCACGGGACCGCTGCAGGTAGGCCCAGCCGCCACGGGCGAGCCGGCTGCCGCGCTCGACCAATCCGCTGTCGGGCATCGCGTCGCCGGCGCCGGCTTCGCGGTCGGAGATGTGGCGCAGCCGGGCGACCGCGGCCGGGAGCCGGCGCAGCGCGACCGAC
>NZ_VRMC01000282.1:0-712 GCF_008369905.1 Pseudonocardia sp. EV170527-09 | reverse complement strand
GGTGCGCCAGTCGCACCCAGCTTGAGCTGCGATTTCCTTCCACGTCGCCCCGGCCGCGCGCAGCGGGGCGAACCTCCTGATATCCATCCATGCCTCCACAGGCAGGATCACGGGCGACCACCCTCCGGGCTCGTCTGCTTGGTGGTTGACAGAGCCCGGAGGGTCGTCCCTCCCTGAGCTGATCTTCGGTCCGACGCGCCGGACCAACGACAAACCAGCTCGTACCTACAGCGACATCAGAGCCCGTACGCGGACACCACGGCGTGACCGGTCACCTCGCGGGGCTCGTCGGCTGGATCGAGGACCGGATCCCCGAGGTCCTGGCCGCGCGCGAGCGCGCCTAGGTGTGATGTCCAGGGAGGTTGGTCAGCCTGGTGACTGGTGGCTGGCCGCCGATGGCGGAGTGAGCGCGGTGGTGATTGTAGAAGTGCAGCCAGCCGGGTAGGGCGTCGTTGCGTTGGCGGGTCGACTCATAGAGTCGGGCGTAGGCCCAGCCGTCGGCCAGGGTCCGATGGAATCTTTCGATCTTGCCATTGGTCTGCGGGCGGTAGGGGCGGGTTCGCTTGTGAGTGATGGCGAGCTCGGCGCAGGCGTCACGCCAGGCGTAGGACTTGTAGGCCGAACCGTTGTCGGACGGGACTGCCCAGACTTCGGTTGACTCCTGACCTGTGAGGACGTCCTCCTCGCTGGAAGGATCGACACCGTGCCCAAG
>NZ_VRMC01000281.1:0-731 GCF_008369905.1 Pseudonocardia sp. EV170527-09 | reverse complement strand
TGGCGGTCGCGGTGAACTCGCGGCGGACCAGGTCGTCGTGGACCGGCGGCCCGACTCGGCCGCTCTTACCGCGGCGTTTCTTCCCGAACGCGCTCCACCAGCCACCGCCGCGACAGATCTGCCACGCGGTCCGCTCGGCCATCACCTCACCGGCAGCCGCGGCCTCGGCGACGAGGTAGCGGTAGCCGAACTCCGGGTCGTCGCGGTGGGCGTCGAACGACGCGTTCGCCCGATACGCGTGTGTGCGGTCGGAGTCGGTGACCGGAGCGGCGAGCCACCGGTAGTAGGGCTGGCGAGCGAGGCCGAGCACCCGGCACGTGAGCGCCACCGCGATCCCGTCGGCGGCGAACTCTCTCACGACCGGGTAGAGCCTTTTCCCGGTAGTTAGGCCTGGGACAGATACGCCGCCGCCCGCCGCAGGACCTCGTTCTCCTGCTCCAACAACCGGATCCGCTTACGGGCCTCGCGCAGTTCGATCGACTCGGCCGTCGTCCGGCCCGGACGAGCGCCGTCGTCGACAGCGGCGCGACGAAGCCACTTCTGCAGCGTCATCGGGTGAACACCGAAGTCGATGGCGACCTGCTCAATGGTGACTCCGTCCTCACGGGTGCGAGCGACCCGGACCACATCGGCCCGGAACTCCTCCGGGTAAGGCTTGAGCACGGCTACATCCTCTCAGCTCACCCACAGGGCAAGCCAGATCAGATGTCACCTACCCCTGCAGCAGACCC
>NZ_VRMC01000280.1:0-741 GCF_008369905.1 Pseudonocardia sp. EV170527-09 | reverse complement strand
TCACCGATGTCGTCGCGGGTCGAGGCCGAGCCCGGCTGCTCGACCTGGTCCCCGGACGGTCGGCAGCGGCGCTGAAGTCCTGGCTCGAAGCCCGCGACCAGTCCTTCCGCGACAGCGTCCGGGTCGTGGCGATGGACGGGTTCGGCGGCTACAAGAACGCCGCCACCGAGGCCGTTCCGCAGGCGGCGACGGTGATGGACCCGTTCCACGTCGTCGCTCTGGCCGGGCACAAGCTCGACCTGTGTCGCCAACGCGTCCAGCAGGACACCCTCGGCCATCGAGGCCGCTCCGGTGACCCGCTCTACCGGGTGCGACGCACCCTGCGGACCCGTCTCGGGCTGCTCACCGACAAGCAGCGAACCCGGCTCGAGGCGGTGTTCGCGGGCGAGGAGCACGTCGCGGTCGAGGTCACCTGGTGGGCGTATCAGCAGATCATCGCCGCCTACGCCACCGACGACCGCCGCCGCGGCAAGACCGCGCTCGCGGCGGTGATCGACCGGATCCGGGCCGGGCTACCGGCCGGGCTCGACGAACTCGCCACTCTCGGCCGAACCCTGCACCGGCGTCGCGACGACGTCTTGGCCTACTTCGACCACCGGGCCTCCAACGGTCCCACCGAGGCGATCAACGGCCGGCTCGAAGCGCTGCGCCGCAACGCCCTGGGCTTCCGCAACCTGATCAACTACCGCATCCGCTCGTTGCTCCACTGCGGAACCCTTGCACTCTAGATCCGGAAGAGCC
>NZ_VRMC01000279.1:0-756 GCF_008369905.1 Pseudonocardia sp. EV170527-09 | reverse complement strand
GATGAAAAGTACTGCCTCCCCTTTGCTTCCCAGTACGACTTAGCTTCTTCCTCGGTACCAAAAACGCCTATTACTTGATCTCCCTCTGGCCATTCACGCATCACCAGCCAGACTTTCTTATATTTAGTATCCGCACTCGAAGTCTGCACTTGGAGTAATCACCGCCGATTGATACGTTCTACCACCCTGAACCGTATATCCCTTAGTCTCCTGTTGAAATCGAGATTTATTCACATTTGCGCAGAAATACTCTACATTGCGCTGCGTAAGTTTCTTTTCATTACGTGACGTAGCCGTTTTGCTATCCATCGCCTTATAATAGAGACCTCCCCACTCAACAATGTACAGAGTGCTACTTTGAGAGATAATCGTCGGAGGCCCCAGCTTACATTCTGTATACGGCTTAGCTCCCACGGACTTCTTTCCTGACGAAGTCCGAGGATGCACTCTCGATGGATACAATGTGCACCCATACGGATCAAGTGCCATCGGCTGGCCAGCCCCACCGGCAGCGCGATACGGAACAGACTGACCAACAATCGCCTGAAGCCGATCCAGACGCTCTTTATCTGGAGACGGTTCATCAGCCGCGGCCGAACCTGTCAAGCCCAACATCAGAGCAACCATCACCACTGCGACCGTACCTAACATCCTACGCACCACTACACACCCTCTCCCTGCTGACGCTGCGCCCAACCACAAATATTAGTAATAGCTACCGTAGACAGATGCAACTGGTCCTTCATCTCCACCGAC
>NZ_VRMC01000027.1:0-64961 GCF_008369905.1 Pseudonocardia sp. EV170527-09 | reverse complement strand
GGGCGGGGCCGGCACGCCCGGGGGAGGGGTGGGTGGGGGCAGCCACAGCGTCCTCACAGCGGAGCCGGGGCACCATCAACGGCAGTACCGCACCACGTTCGGAAGGAACCGCCCTCCATGCTCATCGACACCCGGCGCGCGCTCCCCGGCTCCATCTTCGAGGCCGAGGTCTGCGTGATCGGCAGCGGTCCGGCCGGGGCCGCGGCCGCGACCGAGCTGGCCGACCGCGGCCTGCGCGTCGTCGTCCTGGAGGGTGGCGGCCCGGGCCTGAGCCGCACGGCCCGCGACACCTACCGGGGGATCAGCGGGCGGGGCAAGCACGACCCGGTCGACGCCGTCCGGCAGAAGCGCCTCGGCGGCACCTCGCTGGTCTGGGGCGGCCGCTGCGCCCCGCTCGACGACATCGACTTCGCCGACCGCGAGTGGATGCCGGGCGCCGCGTGGCCGATCCCGCACGACGAGCTGCGCGCCTGGTACCCGGTCGCCCAGCGGCACCTCGACGCCGGTGCCTGCGAGTACTCGGCCGCGGAGTCGGGCTTCCCGGCGCCCCCGCCCGGGCTCCGCAGCGACACCCTGCGCTGGGACGACCTGTGGCGCTGGAGTCCGCCGACGTCGTTCGCGCCGACGGTGGAGAACATGGCGAAGGCCGGCCGGATCCGGCTGTTCCTGCACGCGACCGTCGCCCGCCTGGAGCGCGACCCGGTGTCGGGCACCGCGACCGAGGCCGTCGTCGTCCCGCGGCCGGGGTGCGACATCCGGATCCGGGCGCAGCACTTCGTCGTCGCGGCGGGTGGACTGGAGTCGGTCCGGATCCTGCTCGCCTCCGACGGCTACGGCGGCACCGGGACCGGAGCCGGGATCGGCGACGAGTACGGCCAGGTCGGGCGGCACTACATGACCCACCCGGTGGGCGAGGTCGGACGGCTGCAGCTGACCACGGCCGGGCGCGCGCTGGGCCTGGGCTACCTGCCCACCGACGACGGCGTCTACGCCCGCCGGATGCTCTCGCTGTCCCCGCAGGCCCAGGCCGACCACCGGTTGGGCAACCTGAAGGCGGCGCTGTGGTTCGCCGACCCGAAGGACGCCGAGCACGGCGACGCGCTGCTGTCGACGTTCGCCCTGACCTACTGGGGCCTGGGCAAGCTCCGTGCCGGGTTCAAGGCCGCCGGGACGCACGCCCAGTACAGCCACACCACCGACATCGGCCACCACATGCGCAACGTCGCCGCCGACCCGCTGCGGGTGGCGCGGTTCGCCCGCGGTTGGGCGCGGCCGCGGATCACCGGGGAGCGGCGGCTGCCGTCGTTCATGCCGCTGGACTCCGCGCACTGCCGGCTGCGGTTCGACGCCGAGCAGACCCCCGACCCGGCGAACCGGGTCACGCTCGACCGCGAGCGCGACGCGCTGGGCCAGCACCGGCTGCGGGTCGACTACCGGGTCTCCGCCGGCGACCGGGAGGCGATCGTGACGTCGCTGTCGTTGATCGGCAAGGAGCTGGAGCGGACCGGGATCGCCCACGTCGACCTGTCGGACGTGGAGCGCGTGCACGACATGGACATGACCGACGGCACCCATCAGATGGGCCTGCTGCGCATGTCGGACTCGCCGCGGAGCGGGGTCGTGGACCCGGCGTGCCGGGTGCACGGCACGCCGAACGTGCACATCGCCTCCAGCGCGGTGTTCCCGTCGGCCGGGGCGGTCGGGCCGACGCTGGCGCTGGTCGCGCTGGCCTGCCGGACCACGGAGCTGATCGCGGTCGACGTCCGGGGCTGAGCCCCGCGGTCGGCGGACCGGGGTGGTCGCCGCGGGTACCTCGCGTGGCCGCTAGGCGGGCGGAGCTGCGACCGGAGACGCGGGGCCACCCCGCAACAGGGCAGCGGCGAGTGCCGCGCCGACCGCGAGGAGCCCTGCTCCGATCGTCATGGCGACGGTGAACCCCGGCCCGAACGACGCCGGGTCGGCCGGGGCGTCCCCGCGGATCCCCGCGATGGCGGGCACGGCCGCCACCGCGAGCAGGCCGGCCGCCCGCGCGATCGCGTTGTTGACCCCCGACGCGACGCCGGCGTGCCGGTCCGCCGCAGCGTCGAGCACCGCGGTGGTCAGCGGCGCGACGGCCGCGGACAGCCCCAGCCCGACCAGCGCCGTCGCCGGGAGCACGTCGGTGAACCAGCCCGCTCCCGGCCCGATCCGTGAGGCCAGCAGCATCCCGGCCGCGGCCAGCAGCAGCCCGCCGGTCACCAGCGGTGCCGGGCCGGTGCGCGTCGCGAGCCGCCCGGCGCGGGCCGACAGCAGCAGCATGAGCACGGTGACCGGCAGGGTCGCGGTCCCGGCCAGCAACGGGGAGAACCCGGCCACGATCTGCAGCTGCACGGCGAGCAGCACGAACAGCAGCCCCAGCGCCGCGTAGACGGCCACCGTCACCACGTTCGCGCCGGTGAACCGGCGCCCGTCCCCGGCGTCGCCGGTGCCGGTGAACAGCTCCGGCGGGACCAGCGGGGACCGGCTGCGCCGCTCGACCAGCGCGAACGCCACCAGCGCCGCCACCCCGGCGGCGCCCGCGCCCCACACCTGCAGCCCGGGCGACGCACCGGAGCCGGCCGCCGTCCCGGCCCAGGTCAGCAACGCCAACCCGGCGACGGCGAGCACGCTGCCCGGGACGTCGAGCCGGTGGGCGGCGTCCGGGTCACGCGACTCGGGCACGTGCCGCACCGCCACCGCGACGACGACCGCCGCCAGCGGCAGGTTGATCAGGAACACCGCCCGCCAGGACCACTCCACGAGCGTCCCGCCGACGAACGGGCCCAGCGCTCCCGCGACCCCGCCGAGCCCGGACCAGGCCCCGATCGCCGCCGCCCGGTCCGCACCGTGGAACGAGGCCGAGATCAGCGCCAGGCTGCCCGGGGTCAGCAGCGCACCACCGACCCCCTGCAACGCCCGGGCCGCGGCGAGCACCTCGACGCTCGGCGCCAGCCCGCACAGCAGCGAGGCCAGCGCGAACCACACCGCCCCGGTCACGAAGATCCGCCGCCTGCCGAACCGGTCACCCAGCGAGCCGCCGAGCAGGATCAGCCCGGCCAGGGTCAGGGTGTAGCCGTTGACCGTCCACTGCAGCCCCGCGAAACCGGCGCCGAGGTCCTCGGCGATGCGGGGCAGCGCGATCGTGACGACGGTGTTGTCGAGCATCGCCATGCCCGAGCCGAGCACGCAGGCCGTGATGACCCAGCGGCCGGCCGCGGTGCCGGTACGCAGTCCGGTGTCCATGGTCGGCCGAACGTGCGGGGGCCCCGGTGTCTTCCGCCGCGGGCGGATCAGCCGGTCACGACCCCCGCCCGCCGCCCGGCCCCGGTGAGCCGCTCGGCCAGCAGGGCCGCGGCTGCCTCGTCCACCCGGCCCACCGACAGCCGCAGCATCTGCCGGTCGTCGGGCAGGAACGCGGTGCCCGGGATGGTCAGGGTGTCGTGGTCGAGCAGCAGGGTCCGGACGACGTCGAGGGTCGGGCGGTCCGGGAACGGGTGGCGCACCCAGGCGAAGAACCCGCCGAGCGCGGCGATCTCGAACCCGCCCGGCCGGTCGGCGAGCGCGGACCCGACCCACTCCCGTCGCCGGGCGATCTCCGCGACCCGGTCGGCCCGCCATGCCCCGGCCCGGGTGAGCCCGGCCACCGCGGCCTCCTGTCCGGCCCGCGGTGCGCAGATGGCGACGCAGTCGAGCAGCTTGAGCACCTGGCGTCGCAGCTCGGGGCCCGCGATCACCGACCCGACCCGGTACGCCGGGATGGCCAGGTCCTTGGAGTAGGAGTGCAGGCTGACCACGGTCGAGCGCCACGACGGGTCGGCGAACAGGGGGTGCGCGGGGGCGTGCGCGTCGGGCCGGAACGAGCGGTAGGTCTCGTCGACGACCAGCGCGAGATCGTGGCGGCGCGCCAGCTCGGCGAACGCGACGATCTCCTCCGGCGGCACCGTCACCCCGCTCGGGTTGCCGGGGCTGACCAGGACGATCGCCCGGGTGCGGGGCGTGACGAGTGCCTCGGCGTCGGCGGCCCGGGGCACCAGGTCGGCGTCGGGCTCCAGGTAGACCGGGGTGACGCCACGCATGCGCAGCCACATGTCGTGGTTGAAGTAGTAGGGCAGCGGTGAGATCACCTCGTCGCCCGGCCCGGCGAGGGCGTCGGCGACCACGGCGAACGCCTGGTTGCAGCCCGCCGTCACGACGACGTCGTCCGGCGTCACGTCCCCGGCGTAGTCCCGGGCCAGCTCCTCGGCGACCGCGCGGCGCAGCGGGGCGATGCCGGGCACCGGCGCGTAGCCGGACAGGGCAGGGTCCCGGGCCACCTCCACCACCCGTTCGACGACCTCCGGTGCCGGCGGGTACGGCGGCGCGGCCTGCGACAGGTCCAGCAGTGGGTGCGTCGCGTTCCGGGCCGGGTCCCGCTCACCGGCCAGCGCCAGCGCCGCGCCGATGGGAGAGTCGCTGCCGGCCGCCGTCGTGGGGTCGAGTCGCACCGTCGGGTGCCGCCTTCCGGGTCGTCGTGCGTTCGTCCTGCGGGGCCGATCGTCGCCGACGCCGCCCGGGACGGTCCAGCGGCCCTCGGGATGCGGGGCCGTGCCACCCGCGCGCGGGTCCGGAGAGCACGGGACCGCCCGAAGGACCGGGACCGGTTTCGGAGGATCCGTGTCCGAGCCGGCGCCGCGGGACTGTGGAGTCGTTTCGCGGCCAGCGGATCGTGCTGATATCGCGTTGCCGCTGGAGTGGCCGCCTGCTAGCGTCCTTGTCGGCATTCGATGGTGGGCGCGATCTCCTGTGTGAGGATGTGGTCGGTCAAGAAGTACGAATGAAAAGGACCGGGGTCCTCCGGCAGAGCCGGACGACAAGGGCCCGCGGTTGAGGAGAGCGAAACCACGCTCGGTCAGATCTCTGTCTCGGTTCATCCGTGCGAACTCAGAGGTCGAGACCCACTCCGGCGCCAAAGTGCGCTGTCTTTTCTCCTACTTCTGACCATGCCGTTGACCTGGTGCTCGTGCTGAGGGCCGAGCGCCGGTCGACCATCTCGTAGGGATGTCGTCGTGTCCACGCCTCGTTCCGGTTCGCTGACCGCGGATCTGTCCTCCACCCAGGTGCGCACCATCATGGTGGCGTTGATGGCTGCCGTCTTCCTGTCATTGCTCGATGCTCAGGTCGTTGCCACCGCGCTGGTGCGCATCGTCGGCGACCTGGGTTCCCTCGACCAGTTCGGATGGGTCACCGCGGGTTATCTCATCGGCGGTACGGTCGCATTACCGATCTGCGGCAAGTGGGGTGACCTGTTCGGCCGCAAGCAGGTGCTGGTCGTTTCCGTCGTCGTCTTCCTCGTCGGTTCGACCGGTTCCGGCCTCGCGCAGACCATGGGGCAGCTGGTCGCGTTCCGCGTCGTCCAGGGCGTCGGCAGCGGCGGTCTGTTCGTCTGCGTGCTCGCGATCATCGGTGAGATGTTCTCGCCGCGAGCGGGCGCCAGGTACTACGGCTGGATCTCCGTCACCGTCGGGGTCGCCTCTCTGGCCGGGCCGACCGTCGGCGGTGTCGTCACGGACCTGTTCGGCTGGCGCTGGACGTTCCTGATGAACCTGCCGATCGGGCTGGCGGTGATCGCGATCGTCTCGGCGACGCTGCACCTGCCTCCGCGATCCGGGCCCGGTCGAGTGCGGATCGACCACCTGGGCGCGGTGCTGCTGACCTCGGCCATCGTCGCGCTCAACCTCCTCGCGAACCAGGCCGGCACGTCGGACCCGCGGAGCTCGGGCGTGGTCATCGGTCTCTGCGTGGCCTCGGTGCTGCTCGTCGTCGTGAGCCAGTACGGGAGCGCCCGGCTCATCGGGCGTACGGGCTCGTTCCGCTGGTACCCGCCGGCGAGCATGGCTCTCTTCGCCCTGACGGCGCGGCTCTTCGTCACGGCCGGTCCGGCGACGCCGCTCCCCCCGACGATCCTGTACCTGCTGATGTTCGGCGTCGCGGCCGGGCTCAACCAGCAGGCGCTCACCGTCGCCGCGCGCAGCGGCGGGGGAACCCACGACATGGGCGCTGTCCACGGCGTCACGACCATGCTGCGGCAGATGGGCACGTCCCTGGGGGTCCTCCGTGTTCGCCGCGATCTTCGCCTCGCGATTCGCGATCGAGACGGCGCAGCACCTCGGACCATCAGGTGGCGTCCCCGGCGCCGCGGGCGGCTCGGTGGCACCCGATGCCGCCGCGCGCCTCTCGCCCGAGCAGCAGTTCGCCCTGGCCGGCGCCTACGCCGACTCCCTGCACCGGGTGTTCGCCGCGATGGTCCCGGTCGTCGTCGGGTTCGTGGTCTCGCTGTTCTTCCCGAGCACCCGCCTGCCCGAGGACGCGACGGGCGACGGTGCGGCTCCCGGCGTCGCGGCCGACGGCACGCCCTGACCCCCACCTCCTCCCTGTTCCACCCCTCCACGAAGGAGACACCCATGTACCTGATCACCGGTGCCACCGGCACCGTCGGCTCCGAGCTCGTCCCGCAGCTCGTGGCCGCGGGTGAACCCGTCCGGGCGCTGACCCGGTTCCCCGAGAAGGCCGACCTCTCCGAGGGGGTCGAGGTCGTCGGAGCTGACCTCGAACGCCCCGAGAGCCTGGACGGCGTGTTCACCGGCGTGGACACCGTGTTCGTCGTCCCGCCCGGCTACGGGCCCGAAGGCCCCGTGCACGAGACGAACCTCGTCGCGGCGGCCCGAGCGGCCGGCGTCGGCAAGCTCGTGAAGCTCTCGACCAGCGGGGTCGAGTTCGGCGCCACCGACCCCCTGAGCCTCGGCCACAGCAGCGGTGAGGACGTGGTGCGGGAGTCGGGCATGCGGTGGACCATCCTGCGACCCGGCACGTTCATGTCGTTCGTGGGTCAGTACGCCCGGTCCGTCGCGTCGGACGGCGTCGTCCACACCACCCAGGGGGATCCGACGTCCGCCATGGTCCATCCGCGTGACATCGCCTCGGTGGCGTACTGGGCGCTCCTCACCGACGACCACCTCGGCGCGGCTCTGCCGATCACGGGCGGTGAGGCCATCTCGCCGGCCCGCATGGTGGAGGTCGTCGCCGAGGTCGTCGGCCGGCCCGTCGCGCACGTCGAGCGAACCCCGGCCGAGGCTCGGGCCGAGTACGCCGAGCGCGGCTGGGGCGGGCCGCGGCTCGAGGCGCTCCTCGAGCTGAAGCGCCAGTCGGTCGAGTGGGACTGGAAGGTGTTCGACACGGTCGAGCGCGTCACGGGTCGGGCGCCGCTCACCCTCCGCGACTGGGTCACCGAGAACATCGCGCTCTTCCGCTGACGAGCGACGCGGCGTCGAGCCGGGTGTTCGTGGTTTCCACGAACTCGTGGCCCGGAAAATCGTGGTCGAGTGCATTACCCGGTCGGCCGTCGAGGGAGACGCTGGGTGCATGTCGCAGCATGTGGAGGTCGGGATCGGAGCCGGACCGACTCGTCGGCGGTCACTCGGCTTCGTCGCGGTGTGCCTGGGCAACTTCGTGATCATGCTGGACACCAACATCGTCAACCTGGCGGCCCCGCACATCCAGCAGTCGCTCGGCGGCTCGTTCAGCGGGCTGCTGTGGGTCGTCAACGGCTACACGCTGGCGGTGGCCGCGCTGATCCTGTGCGGTGGCGCGATCGGTGACCGGCTCGGCAACGACCGTGCCTACCGGTTCGGCGTGCTCGGCTTCGCGGTCACCTCGCTGCTGTGCGGCCTGGCGCCGGGCCTGGAGCTGCTGATCGGCTTCCGGCTGCTGCAGGGGGTCGCGGCGGCACTGCTGCTGCCGGCCCTGCTCGGGCTGATCCCGCACCTGTTCGCCGACCCGGGCGCCCGGTCGCGCGCCGTCGCGATCTGGGGCAGCACCGGCGCGGCCGCGCTCGCCGCGGGCCCGTTGATCTCCGGGCTGTTCATCGACACGCTCGGCTGGCGGGCCATCTTCGTGGTGAACGTGCCGATCTGCGTCGGGATCTACCTGCTGGCCCGCCGCACGATCACCGACATCCCGCGCGGGCCGCGCCGGCCGATCGACGGGTGGGGGCAGGTGCTGGCGATCGCGGCGCTGGGCGCGCTGGCGTTCGCCCTGATGGAGGGCCCGTCGTACGGCTGGACGTCGCCGTTGATCCTGGCCGCCGGGGCGCTCGTCGTGCTGGCGGTGCCCGCGTTCGTCGTCGTCCAGGCCCGCAGCGCCCATCCGCTCGTCCCGCCGCAACTGTTCAGCGATCGCCGGTTCACCGTCGCCGCCGTCAACGGGCTGGTGTTCCAGTTCGTCTTCTTCGGCACCCTGTTCCTGCTCGCGATCTACCTGCAGACCGTGCATCGGACGAGTGCGCTGGTCGCCGGCCTGCAGCTGCTCCCGATCACCATCGCGACGGCGCTCGCCCCGCCGTTGCTCACCAGCCGGCTGATGATCGAGCGCGGGCTGAGCGTGCCGGTCTACCTGGCCGCGCTGGTCGGGGTGCCCGGCTTCCTGCTCATGGTGCTGTGCGATGCCACCTCGCCGTACTGGGTGCTCGGCGCGGCGATGGCCCTGCAGGGCCTGTGGAGCGGGCTGGCACTCCCACCGACGGCCTCGCTCGCGGTGGTCAGCCCCCCACCGGGCCTGACCGGCACGGGCAGCGGTGTGTTCAACGCCAGCCGCCAGCTCGGCGGAGTGCTGGGCGTCGCGGTGCTGGGCGGCATCATGAGCTCCGCCGATTCGGTGGTGACCGGCATGCACATCGGCATGGTCATCTGCGCCGTCGGCGTCGGCGTCATCGCGTTGCTCGTCCGGTACGCGACCGTTCCCGCATCCGCAGGGTGATCCACGAGTTCAGCAGACCGCGCACCTCACGCGGATCCCAGCCGGTCAGCTGCGTCCAGCGGTCCAGGCGGTACTTCACCGAGTTCGGGTGCAGGTTCAGCGACTTCGCGGCCGACGTGATCGAGAACCCGCACTCCGCGTACCCGAGGACGGCGTCGGCGAGATGAGGGTGGTCGGCGGCCACGTCGCTGCCGGTCTGCAGCAGCGGTGCGAGCCGTGGCCCGTGCGGCAGCAACGTCGCGGGCAGCCACTCCTCGCCGAACAGCACCGCCTCGCCGGCGCCCGCCACGGCCAGCGCCCGTTCGGCGTCGACGATGCTGGCCTCGGCCCCGGCCAGGCCCGGCCGGGGCAGACCGATGCCGACGGCCTCCCCGGGCAGCGCCTCGTGCACCGTCGCGGTCACCAGGTCGGCTGCGGCGGCCTGGCACAGCACGACGCCGTGCGTTCCGCGGGTGGCGGAGTGGATCGTGCCCGGCAGCCGCCGCAGCCGTTGGCGCAGCTGGTCGAGCCCGTCCTCGGGCCGGCTCGGCAGCAGGAAGCAGACGGCCTGGAACGACCCGTCCGGGTCGAACGTCAGCGCACGGGCGAGGTGCACGGCCTCACCCGACGGGTCCTCGCCGGCGCGCAGGATCTCCAGGAACCGGTGCGTCATGGTGATCTGCACGGCGTGCTGGGAACGCAGGGTCTCGGCGTGCGCGTCGGCCGAGGCACTGCTGATCAGCCGGATCCACGTCCACCACAGGTCCACGACGCGCACCAGGTGCGCCGCGATCTGTGGCTCCCGCTCGTCGGCCCTGGCCAGCAGCACGTTCCACATCTCGCGGTAGCCGACGTGGTACGCGCCGATCATCTCCTCGACCCGCACCCCCTGCCGGGCCCGTTGCCGCCCCAGCTCCCGGGCCGCTTCGGTCTGCGCCGCCGTGGGCGGGCACCGGGCGGCGAGCCCGTCGAGCAGGCCGCGGAACTGCTCACCGACGTGCTTCTCGTGGTCGGCGCGCGGCACGTGCTCGTAGTCGGGCGACGCCGCCCGGATGTGCGTGACGATCTCCGGGACGATGACGGGCACGTCGCGGCGCACCTCGGCACACAGCCCGCGGACCTCGGGCCAGTCCTCGTCGAGCGCGCTACCCACCTCACGACCGTTCCAGCTGGGCCCACGCCAGCGCCAGCCGATCGACGAACTCGGCGGCCACGTGCGACGGTTGGGTGAACGGGACGCGGATGTGGCTGTCGTCGCGGCCGGTGGCGTCCAGCGCGGGGCCGGGCAGCACCTCCACGCCGTGGCGCAGGGCGAGCTGGGCGTAGGCGGTGGCGTTCGGCCGCGGCAGCGTCACCCACAGTGCGATCCCGCCGTCGGGGCGGCGCCAGCGCCAGCCCGGCAAGCGATCGCGCAACAGTTCCTCCAGCACGTCGAGCCGGTTCGACAGCTCGGCCGAGCGGGTCGTCATCGGCCAGCCGTGATGGCGCAGCAGCCGGGCGGCGATGGCGTGGTCGAGCAGCGGGCCGCCCAGGTCGATGAGGCTCTTGCGGTAGGTCAGGGAGTCGATGATGTCGGCGGACGCCCGCAGCCAGCCGACCCGCAGTCCCCGCCAGACGGCGTTGTCGAGCGACCCGACGGTGAGGACCTCGGCCTGCGGAGCACCGTACGCGGCGATCGGTAGTGGTGGCGCGTCGCCGTGGGCCAACCCGATGTAGGAGTGGTCCTCGATCACCGGGACGCGGTGACGCGCGGTGATGCGGGCCAGCGCCTGCCGGCGGGCCTGCGACATGAGGATGCCGGTGGGGTTCTGGTAGGTCGGCATCACGTAGACGAACGCGGGCGGCCGCTCGGCGAGCGTGCGGTCCAGCTGGACGGCGTCGATGCCCTCGTCGTCGAGCGGCACCCCGACCAGCTGCGCACCTGCGTTGGTGAAGATGTCGAGGTAGCCGGGCCAGCTCGGGTTCTCCACGACGACGCTCACACCCGGCTGCACGTACAGCTGGGTGGCCAGCAGCACCGCGGGGTGCGCGCCGTTGGTCACCAGGATCTGGTCGGTGGTGGTGGGCAGCCCGGCACGGGTGTAGGAGTCGGCGACCGCCTCCCGCAGCGTGAGCAGGCCGCGCGGCTGGTAGCCCGTGCCCGACAGCAGCTCCTTGAGGTCGGACTCGACCGTCTCGCGGACCGCCTGGCCGATCCCCGCGCTGTCGTCCCAGTCGGGGATGGCGAGTGAGATGACGTCCTTCTGCCCGGTGATGAGCCGGCGCACGATCGAGGTGGTACGGCCCTCCGGCACGGCCGCGGTGAACTCGCGCCGGGGCCGCGCGTCGAGGCTCACGCGGGTGCCGCTGCCGCGCCTGCTCACGAGCAGGCCCTCGCCGCGCAGCCGGTCGTAGGCCGCGACGACGGTCGTGCGGCTCACGGCCAGCTGGTCGGCGAGCTGACGCTCCGACGGGAGCCGCCGCCCGGGCAGCAGCGCGCCGGACTCGATCGCGTCGCGGACCGCCCTCGCGATGCGCAGGTGGAGCGGCCCGCTGCCGGCCGACCAGTCTCCGAGCACGCCGAGGATATCGGTCGGAAAACGGTCCATTTCCGATGTCATTGGCCATATCCAAAGGTGCGCGCCGCAGGAAGACTCGCCGATGGTAGTCGACGGGGGCGGCGCCGGCGAGTGATCGCTGCGCCACATGTTACAGCTGACACAAGGTTGTGTTAATTCGTTAGGCAGACTCCTTGACGGAACGAGGCTCCTATGTCTGATGCGATGACGATATCGGCGCGGCTGGACCGAATGCCGATCACCCGGCTGCACGTCATGGCAGTGGTGTGCGTCGGTCTCGGACTGTTCTTCGACACCTACGAGGTGTTCCTCGCCGGCACGCTCTCCGGCGTGCTCAAGCAGCATTTCGAGCTCGGCGCCGACCCGTTGAAGGCGGTGTTGGCGAGCGCGTTCGTCGGACAGTTCATCGGAGCGATCTTCCTCGGCCGGGTGGCCGACCGGATCGGTCGACGGCGGGCGTTCCTGCTGAATCTCGGGATCTATTCGTTCTTCTCGCTCGTGGGTGGCCTCGCTCCGAACGTCGAAGTGCTCGTGGTGTCGCGATTCCTCGCCGGAGTGGGCCTGGGTGCCGAGCTGGCACTGGCCGATGCCTACCTGGCCGATCTGCTGCCGGCCAGGCTGCGCGGCCGGTTCACCGCGCTCGCCTACACCGTGGGTTTCCTCGGCGTGCCGACGGCCGGGTTCCTGGCCAGCATTCTCGTGCCATTGAGCCCATTCGGCGTCGACGGCTGGCGGTGGATGTTCATCCTCGGTGCGCTCGGTGCCTTGATCGTCTGGGTGCTGCGGCGGATGCTGCCGGAGTCACCCCGCTGGCTGGAGGCCGTCGGTCGCCACGACGAGGCGGACGCGCTGATGACGAAGTGGGAGAACGCTGCCCGCGCGAGTGGAAAGGTTTTGCCGGAGCCCGAGCGGAAACCGGAGAGTCCGACCGTTGCCGAGAAGATGCCGCTGTCGGCCATCTTCGCTCCCCGCTTTCGGCGCACCACCACCATGGCCTGGGTGCTCAACTTCTGCTCGGCGTTCGGCTACTACGGATTCGGCACCATCGCCCCGCTGGTGCTGGCCGCGAAGGGCTATTCGATCGTCGCCTCCCTGGCCTATCTCGGGTTCATCTTCATCGGTTACCCGCTCGGTTCGGCGCTGTCCCTACCGATTGTGGAACGCGTGGAACGCAAGGTGCTGATCGCGGTGACCGCGGGTGGCATGGCGGTGGCCGGGCTGCTCTTCGGGTACGCCCAGTCGCCCGCCGCGATCATCCTGTGGGGATTCATCTTCACGCTGGTGAGCAACATCTACTCGAATGCCTACCACGTCTATCACGGCGAAATCTATCCGACGGCCCTCCGGGCGACCGGTGCCGGCGTCGCGTACTCGATCAGCCGGCTGACCACGGCCGCACTGCCCTATGTCCTGCTCCCCGCGTTGGTCATCGGGCCGGAGTTCGTGTTCGGCGTGGTCGCCGCCGCGCTCGCCGTCCTGATCGTGAACGTGCTGGTGCTCGGCCCGCGGACCACCGGCAGGTCGCTGGAGTCGGTCACACCCGCGGTCGAGGGGCCCGGCCCGCTCACGGAGGTCGACCTGCCGAAGGGCCCCGCTCGATGAGCGCGCCGATGAGTGCCGAGGACGAGGCCGTCTCCATCTGCCGCGACCTGATGCGGTTCGACACGTCCAACTACGGCGACGACCGCGGGCCCGGTGAGCGGCTCGCCGCCGAGTACGCGGCGGGGCTGCTGACCGAGGTGGGTCTCGACGTCGAGCTGATCGAGCCGCGCCCGGGTCGCACGACGGTGATGGCGCGCTGGCCCGGGGCCGATCCCGAGCGGCCCGGCCTGCTGGTGCACGCCCACACCGACGTCGTGCCGGCCGAGCCGGCGCTCTGGCGACACCACCCGTTCGGCGGGGAGATCGCCGACGGCTGCCTGTGGGGCCGTGGCGCGGTCGACATGAAGTACTTCGCGGCGCAGATGCTGGCCGTGGTCCGGGCGCGGATGCGGGCGGGTCGCCCGCCGGCGCGCGACGTCGTGCTCGCGTTCGTCGCCGACGAGGAGAACGGCGGTCGGCTCGGCGCGCGATGGCTGGTGGACAACAGACCGGAGCTGTTCGAGGGGTGCACCGAGGCGATCGGTGAGGTCGGCGGCTTCTCGGCGACGTTGCCGAACGGCCGCCGGCTCTACCTGGTGGAGACCGCGGAGAAGGGGGTCATCTGGTTCCGGGTGACCACGAAGGGGATCGCCGGGCACGGCTCCATGCTCAACTCCTCCAACGCGATCGCGCAGCTCGGTGAGATCATGCACCGGGTCGGCGAGCACCGGTTCCCGGTCCAGCTCACACCGACGACCCGGCAGTTCATCGACGCGCTGTCCGCCGAACTGGACGAGCAGTTCCACCCGGACGACCCGGACGCGCTGCTCAAGGCGATCTCCCCGCTCGAACGGATCGTGGGCGCCTCGCTGCAGAACATCGCGTCGCCGACGTTGATCAGCGCCGGCAACAAGACCAACGTGATCCCGAGCCTGGCCAGCGCCGAGCTGGACTGCCGGTTCCTGCCGGGGCACGAGGACGAGTTCATCGCGTCCTTCGTCGCGCTGGTCGGGCCGAACGCGACGTGCGAGATCTTCTATCGGGACATCGCGGTCGAGACGGACTTCCCGACACCGCTCACGCACGCGATGGCGGCCAGCGTGGCCCGCCACGACCCGGGCGCCGGTGTGATCCCGTACCTGCTGCCCGCGGGTACGGACGCGAAGCACTTCAGCCGGCTCGGCATCGCCTGCTACGGCTTCGCCCCACTCAAGCTGCCGGCCGACTTCGATTTCCCGGCGGCCTTCCACGGTGTCGACGAGCGTGTTCCGGTGGATGCCCTGCGTTTCGGTGTGCCCGTGCTCGACGACTTCTTCGACCGATGCTGAGTCCCGCCCGAGAGCGGTCCGACAGTAACCGACGCGTAACGTTGACCTCCATCCAGGAAACGTGAGAACCGTATTCTGGACAGTATCTTCGAG
This sequence comes from Pseudonocardia sp. EV170527-09, assembly GCF_008369905.1. NCBI lineage: Bacteria > Bacillati > Actinomycetota > Actinomycetes > Pseudonocardiales > Pseudonocardiaceae > Pseudonocardia > Pseudonocardia sp. EV170527-09. Next base: position 50,614 of record NZ_VRMC01000027.1, on the reverse strand, counting down.
TGGATCCGAAAGGGGCTTCGGTGAATCAGTTGCGCCTGGCCCTCGTCGACGGCAACACGTTGTTGCGGGAGTGTCTGGCCGAGCTCTGCGACATCGAGCCCGATCTGCGGGTGATCGGTCAGGCCGACGGTGGCCCTGCCGCGGTGGCGCTCGTGCGGCGCGACCGGCCCGATGTCGTGCTGCTCGACGCGGAGACCGCGGATGGGCCCGTCGAGGTGCTTCACTCCCTGGTCACGGCGCCGTCGGCGCCGCGTGTGGTCGTGCTCGGCGTCCACGGGCACACACGTGCCGTGCGCAGGCTGATGGTTGCCGGCGCCCACGGATACGTCTCGAAGCGGTCGACGCGCGCAGAGTTGCTCGCCGTCGTCCGCACGGTCGGCGCACGCAGCGACCAGGTGCTCCTCGCGCTGCCGGCAATCGCCGTCCACCGGTTCGGTGAAACACCTCGCGGACCGCTGTCGCCCCGCGAGGTGGAGGTGCTCGACCTGGTCGCGCAGGGGCTCAGCAATGCCCAGGTCGGCGCCCGGCTGTCCATTTGCGCCGGCACGGTGAAAAGGCACCTCACAAACATCTACGCCAAGTTCGGGGTGCATTCACGGACGAATGCCATCAACCGGGCGGCGGCCCTGCAGATCCTCTGAACGGCCCACTGTCCGACATGGGGAGACGACGAATGACCACGAATTCAGTCCGAGAAATCGCCGCCGATCTCGCGGCCGACGCCGCGCTCCTGGAGATCGCCGAGAACGTCGGCATCTCCACGCTGCTCGACGGGGAGGCCCCGTTCTCCCTGGCCGAGGTCACCGCGCTCGCCTCGGTCCCCGAGGCCGGGGCGCGGTCCTTCCTCGGGGCGCTGGTCGCCGCCGGCCTGCTCGATCCCGCGGGCGAGGACAGCTTCACCCCGTGCGCCGACATGGCCGATCGGCGCTACGCCGCGGGCTACCTGTCCTGGTCGCTCACCGCGAACCGGCCCTACCTCGACCACGCGGCGGAGTTCCTGCGGGAACCCGACGCCGTGGCCGGCAGGTACAGCCGGGACGGGCGCAGCGTGGCGATCTCGTCACGCTGGATCGGCTCGGCCGGCTTCTACCCCGGCCAGGTCGCGGAGATCCTCAGCCGCAAGCCGCAGCGCATCGTCGATCTCGGGTCCGGCGCGGGCGGGCTCCTGATCCAGCTGCTGACGGCGCTGCCGACCAGCACCGGCCTGGCCCTGGACATGAGCGCGGGCGCCTGCGGAGCGGCCGAGCAGGCCGCGGAGCTGGCCGGGGTGAGCGACCGGCTCACGATGGTCAACCGGCCCATCGAGTCGCTGCTGGAGCACCCGGAGCCGGTGCAGGGCGCCGACGTCGTCCACGCCGGGTTCGTCATGCACGACACCGCGGCGCGGCCGGAGGTGCTCGAGGGGATCCTGCGCACCTGCCGCGAGGGCCTCGCCGAGGGCGGGAGCGTCATCGTCACCGACTGCGTCCCGTACGCCCAGGATCCCCGGGAACGTGCCTTCAGCGCGCTGTTCACCTACCTGCACGCCGCGTCCATGGAGGTGAACCTCCCGACCGAGACCGAATGGCGCGCGGCGTTCACCCGTGCCGGGTTCGGCGACGTGACGCTCACCCCGCTGCCGATGCCGGGCAGCCGCCTGATCATCGCGAGCCGATGATCGCGCCCGACGCGCGCAGCCGCGCCGAGATCCTGTACGAGGCCCGCGCGACGCAGCAGCCGGTCGCCCCGTTCACCGACGACGACCCGACCCTGGGCGCGGCCGAGGGCTACGCCGTCCAGCGGGAGCTGACGGCGCTGCTGCTGGCCGACGGCGACAGTGTCGTCGGCTACAAGGCGGGGCTCACCTCGGCTCCGATGCAGGAGATGTTCGGGGTCGACACCCCCGACTTCGCCCCGGTGTTCGGCTCCACCCTCTACGCGGACGGCGCCGTCCTCGACCGCGGCAGGTTCATCGCGCCCAAGGTGGAGGCGGAGATCGTGTTCCGGCTGGCGTCGCCGCTGACCGGGCCCGGTGTCGGCGTCGAGCAGGCGCGTGCCGCCATCGGTGGGGTCGCGGCCGGGCTGGAGATCGTCGACTCCCGGATCGTGGACTGGCGCATCCGCCTGGCCGACACGATCGCCGATCTCGCCTCCAACGGGGCGGCCGTGCTGGGCTCCTGGGTGGAGGCCACGGCCGGCACCGACTACCGACGAGTCGGTGTCACGTTCCGTTGCAACGGCGAGGTGGTCGCGAGCGGTACCGGCGCCGCCGCACTCGGCGACCCGGTCGCGGTCGTCGCGTGGCTCGCCAACGTGTTCGGCGAGCACGGGATCACCCTCGAAGCCGGGCACCTGGTCATGACCGGCGCGCTGCACGCCGCGGTCCCGCTGGAGCACGGCGACACCTGCACTGCCGAGTTCGACCGGCTCGGCGCGATCACCGTCCACGCGGGACAGGCCGTCCCACCGGATGAGAAGAGGGGGATTCCCCGATGAAGCGAACAGGCGGGCTCTCCGCAGCAGTGCTCGGTGCCGGGCTCATCGGTGTCGACCTGGCCGACAAGATCATGCACTCGGACGTGCTGGACCTGGGCCTGGTCGTGGGCCGCGACGGAGCCAACGCCGGGCTCCGCCAGGCCGCCCGGCTCGGCATGCCGATCGCCGACCGCGGCATCTCCTCGATCATCGAGGTGGACGAGCCCTTCGACGTCGTCTTCGACGCCACCAACGCCGTCGCGCATGCCGAGCACGCCGAACGGCTCGCGCCCTTCGACACGATGCTGGTCGACCTGACCCCGAGCCGGGCCGGGCGGATGGTCGTCCCGACCGTGAACGGGGCGAGCGCGGCGGGCCTGCGCGACATCAGCATGGTCACCTGCGGCGGGCAGGCGGCGATCCCGGTGCTGCACGCGATCACCGCGGAACACCACGTCGACTACGTCGAGGTGGTCACCACGGCCGCGACCCTCAGCGTCGGTCACGGCACGCGCATCAACCTCGACGAGTACGTCGACACCACCCAGGACGCCGTCCGCACCTTCACCGGTGTCGGCGACGTGAAGGCGATCCTCAACATCAGCCCCGCCCGGCCGCCGGCGACCTTCCGGGTGGCCATGTCGATGCTGGGCTCGGGCTTCCGCGAGGACTCGGTCCGAGACCTCGCCGAGGGCGTGGCCAAGGAACTGCGCGGGTTCGTCGGCGGGTTCGTCGTGTCGGCGTGCTCGGTGCAGGACGAGCGGGCGTTCGTCGCCGTCGAGGTCACGGCCTCCGGCGAACGGCTCCCGCGCTACGCGGGCAATCTCGACATCATCAACTCCGCCGCGCTCAGCGTCGCCGAGCGATGTGCGGACGACCGGCGGTCGATCGCCGAGGCGGAGGCGTCATGAGTGCGGCACCGGCACGAACGATCCAGATCCACGACCCGACGTTGCGCGACGGCCACCACGCGGTTCGCCACCAGCTCGACGCGCAGCAGCTCCGTGGGTACGCCGAGGCGGCGAACGCAGCCGGCGTGCCCGTCGTCGAGGTCGGTCACGGCAACGGCCTGGGCGCGTCGTCGCTGCAGGTCGGAAAGGCGCTGCTGAGCGACGACGAGATGCTCGCGACCGTCCGGGAAGCGCTCACCACCAGCAAGATGGCCGTGTTCATGCTGCCGGGCTGGGGCACCGTGCGCGATCTCGACGACGCCGTCGCGCACGGTGTCGATCTCGTGCGCATCGGCACCCACTGCACCGAGGGCGATCTCGCCGAGCGCCATCTCGAGCACCTGCGTGAGCGCGGCGTGGAGGCACACGCCGTGCTCCTGATGAGCCACATGGCCACCCCGGAGGGCCTCGCCGAGGAGTGCGCCCGGCTGGTCGGGTTCGGCGCCACCGGAGTCGGGATCATGGACTCGTCGGGGCACTACCTGCCCGGCGACGTCACGGAGCGGATCACGGCCATGTGCGCCGCGGTCGACGTACCGGTGATGTTCCACGGGCACAACAACCTCGGCATGGCCGTGGCGAACTCGGTGGCCGCGGCCGAGGCCGGCGCGTCGATCCTGGACGCGTGCGCCCGCGGTTTCGGCGCCGGCGCCGGCAACACCCAGCTCGAGGTGCTCGTGCCCGTCCTGGACCGGATCGGGTTCGACACCGGCATCGATCTCTACAAGCTCCTCGACGCCGCCGACCTCGCCGAACGCGATCTCATGACCGCCCCACCCGCCGTCGACTCGGTCGCGATCGTGAGCGGGCTCGCCGGAGTGTTCTCCGGGTTCAAGACCCGCGTGATCGAGGTGTCGGCCCGCGAGGGCGTCGATCCGCGCGATGTGTTCTTCGCCCTGGGCCGGCTCCAGGCGGTCGCCGGTCAGGAGGACCTGATCGTCGACGTCGCCCAGACGATGGCCCGTGCCGCCGCAGAGAAAGTGAGTGCGTGATGATCTCGACCTACTCGGTCCTCACCGAGATCCTGGTGGACGAGTTCCAGCTCTGTGCCGAGGACCTGAGCGCGGACGCGCGGTGCGGCGAGGTGGGGCTGGACTCCTTGACCGCCGCCGAGCTCGCAGGACTGCTGCGCAGCCGCCTGGGCCTCGAGGTCCAGGACTACGAGCTGCTGGAGCTGCCCACGCTCGGCGACGTCGCTGCGCTGTTGGAGAAGCGCCTGCCGGCCGACCAGCGGCAGGGCTGAGGCCGTGCAGACGGTCAACACGCTGGCCCGCCGGGTGGTCGTCTCGCCGGGGATGTGCAGCGGCGGCTCGCTCGTGTTCGGCGAGGTGGGGGACTGGACGTGGGAGGCCGTGGCCGCGGCGTGCCGCACCAACGTGCACGCCGCCCGTACCGCGACCGGCGACCCGGCCTACCTGTCGTTCTACTACTACCGGGTCCGCGGCGGGAAGGTCGTCCACCCGCACGGGCTCGCGTTCGGCGACGAGCTCGACCTGACCTCGCGGGTGTTCCAGTTCGGCAGCCAGTCGACGTTGACGCTGCACGTACTGGCACCCGCGGGCCTCCACCGGGCCGACGTGCCGCTGGAACCGGAGGAGTTCTACGAGAACCCGCACCCGGACTGCATGTACGTGGAGAACTGGAATCGCTGGATCGCGCGCACCCGGCCGGGCACCAACGCCGATCTGGCCACCACGGCGCCGCCCGACTTCGAGTTCGCCGACCTGCCGCGCATCCCGAACCGGTTCTCCCCACGCGGCATCGTCGGACGGGCGCGGGAGGCGGGCACGTTCTGCACCGACGCACCACCGGGCTTCGTCGCCGGTCCCACCACCAGCTACACCTACCCGCTCGACACGGTGCGCGACGTCAACGGCGCCGGGCTGGTCTACTTCGCGTCCTACTTCGCCATCTTCGACACCGCCCTGCTGCGCCTGTGGCGCGAGCTCGGCCGCGACGACGCGCGGTTCCTGGAGCGCCGCGTGGTCGACCAGAAGATGGGCTACTTCGGCAACGCCGACCTGGGCGCGGTGTTCACCGTCAACGTCCGCCGATGGACCAGCGAGACACGGCCGGAGGTCGAGATCGCCGACCTGAGCCTGCACGACTCGACGACGGGCAAGCTGCTTGCGGCCACGTCGATCGAGGCGGAGGTGGCGGCCGGCTGAAAGGGTCCACTTCGGCTGCGGGTGGCCATTTCCGAACCTGGTCGACGCGGCCAGAGTTGCTCCATGAACCTGTTCGACACGATGGCATCGATGGAACACGAGCAGGTGGTCTTCTGCTCGGACCCGAACAGTGGCCTCCGTTCCATCATCGCGGTGCACAATACGGCCCTGGGCCCCGGCATCGGCGGAGTGCGGATGTGGCCGTATCCCGACGAGCAGACGGCGCTCAACGACGTCCTGCGCCTTTCCCAGGGAATGACGTACAAAGCGGCGATCGCCGGTGTGAACTTCGGCGGCGCGAAGAGCGTCATCATCGGTGATCCGGCACGGCACAAGACCGAGGCGCTCCTGCGCGCGCACGGGCGTTTCGTGCAGAGCCTCGCCGGCCGCTACATCCCCGGCGTCGACGTGGGCACCAGCCAGGCGGACATGGACGTGCTCGCCGTCGAGGCGAAGCGCGTCTTCTCCGGCACCGGGGACCCGTCGCCGCTGACGGCGTTGGGGGTGCTGGAGTCGATCCGCGCCGCCGTCGAGTTCGTCGACGGGTCCCCGGTGCTGGAGGGACGCCGCATCGCCGTGCAGGGCGCGGGCCACGTCGGCGAGCCGCTGATCAGGCACCTCGCGCAGGAGGGCGCGAAGCTCGTCATCTCCGACGTCGACCGCACGAAGGTCGAACGACTGGCCGTCGATCTCCCCGTCGAGGTCGTCGATCCGGACGAGATCCTGGGCGTCGACTGCGACGTGTTCGCCCCCTGCGCACTCGGCGCGGTCGTCGACGACGCCTCGATCCCGGCGCTGCGCTGCCGCATCGTCGCAGGTGGGGCCAACAACGTGCTCGCCGAGCCGCGGCACGCGGTGGCCCTGGCCGACGCCGGCATCCTGTACGTGCCCGACTAGGTGGCCAACGCCGGTGGCCTGCTGCTCTACGTGGGCAACTGGCTCGGGAACGATCCCGAGCAGACCCGTGCGACGGTGCTGCGGATCGGCCGTACCACCGGCGAGATCCTGGCCGCGGCCCGGGCCGACGGCATCGACACGGCGACGGCGGCCGAGCAGCTCGCGAAGCGGCGCATCGAGGCGCTGCGCCACGTCGGCCCGCCGCTGGTCCCCCAGGCCTGACGGGGCGGTGCGGTCAGACCGCAGGCACGAAGAAGTGGCTGCGGCGCACCTTGATCGCACCGTCCTCGAACAGGTAGATGTCGGCGAACCCGAGGGTGACGGGTTCGCCGTCGTTGCGCACGGCCTCGATCCGGCCCCACGCGGCCGCCCGTTCCTCCTCGACGATCGCGCCGTCGAGGGTGTGGCGCCCCTTCGCGATGACCCGTTCTTCGCGGTAGAAACGCATGATGCGATCGCGGCCGACGAACGGGTCGTATCCGGGTCGCTCGTAGACCATCTCGGGGTGGAAGAACTCCGACAGCTCGTCCCAATTCCGGGTGTCGATGGCCGCGAACATTCCAGCGACCCGGTCACCGTGTGCGCCCATGGCTGAAATGTAAATGTGCGGCGACCACAGTAGAAGCCCCGATCGGCACACGTCGCTACCCCGAAAGTCACATGCCGTGGACGACGGGAGGGCGATGGTGGTGGCCGCTGCCCCGGTCGACAGCGTGGGAAGGGGGGGTGGCACACGCGGTGGGTGCTGTGACGTGGTGCGGCCACAACGGCTGCCGGGACCAGCAGCGGCGTGATGGGCCCTGTGCTCACCGGAACCGGCCGTACCTGGCGGCCCGACCGCCGCCGTGGTGTCGGAGTGCCTTCCACCACCGGCACGCCAGGTGCGGCACGAAAGCCATGAAACTGTGTCCGAGGGGGGACTTGAACCCCCACCCCCTTATACGGGGACTAGCACCTCAAGCTAGCGCGTCTGCCATTCCGCCACTCGGACGTCGCGATCTCTCGATCGCGTCGTGGGGGGAGCATAGCCGAGGCCGGCGACCGGGTTGCGGCGGGGTAGGCACGGGCCGCCGGTGGTAGAACGACGCCCATGACCGCTCCAGCGAACGACCACCCGACCAGCGCCGAGGACGAGGTCGTGCAGCTGTGTTCGGAGCTGATCCGGATCGACACGACCAACACCGGCGACCCCGAGACCCTCGCCGGTGAGGCCGAGGCCGCCGACTACGTGGCGGACAAGCTGCGCGAGGCCGGCTACGACGTCGAGCTCGTCGAGTCCGGCATGCCGAAGCGGATGAACGTGATCGCCCGGCTGGAGGGCGCCGACCGCACCCGCGGCGCGCTGCTGATGCACGGCCATCTCGACGTCGTCCCCGCGGACGCGAGCGAGTGGTCGGTGCACCCGTTCTCCGGGGCGGTCCAGGACGGCTACGTCTGGGGCCGCGGCGCCGTCGACATGAAGGACATGGACGCGATGATGCTGGCGGTCGCCCGGCGCTTCAAGCGTGAGGGCGTCGTCCCGCCGCGGGACATCGTGTGGGCCTTCGTCGCCGACGAGGAGGCGGGCGGGAAGTGGGGCGCGCAGTGGCTGGTGGAGAACCGGCCGGACCTGTTCGAAGGCTGCACCGAGGCCGTCGGTGAGGTCGGCGGGTTCTCCCTGACCCTGGGTGAGGACCAGCGGGCGTACCTGATCGAGGCCGCGGAGAAGGGCATCGCCTGGATGCGGCTGCGGGCCAAGGGCAAGCCCGGTCACGGCTCGTTCCTGCACGACGACAACGCCGTCACCATCCTGGCCGAGGCCGTCGCCCGGCTGGGGAACCACACGTTCCCGCTGACGATCACCGACACGGTGCGGGCGTTCCTGGACCGGATGACCGAGCTGACCGGCGTCGAGTACCCGGAGGACGACCTCGAGGGAGCCCTGGCCAAGCTCGGGCCGATCTCGCGGATCATCGGCGCGACCGTCCGGGACACCGCGAACCCGACGATGCTGAACGCCGGGTACAAGGCCAACGTCATCCCGTCGACGGCGGAGGCGGTCGTCGACTGCCGGGTGCTGCCGGGCCGCGAGGAGGCGTTCCTGCGCGAGGTCGACGAGCTGCTCGGTCCGGACGTCGAGCGCGAGTGGGTCACCGAGCTGCCCGCCGTCGAGACGCCGTTCGAGGGCGCGCTGACCGACGCGATGCAGGCCGCGCTGCGCACCGAGGACCCGACCGCCGAGATCGTCCCCTACATGCTGTCCGGGGGGACCGACGCGAAGGCGTTTTCGACGCTGGGCATGAAGTGCTACGGCTTCGCGCCGCTGCGGCTGCCCCCCGAGCTGGACTTCGCGTCGCTGTTCCACGGCATCGACGAGCGGGTGCCGGTGGACGCGCTGACGTTCGGCACCCGGGTACTCGACCGCTTCCTGCGGACCGCCTGACCTCCGCCCGGCGCCGTGACGTACCCGGCCCGCGGGTGGCAGGGTGGCGGCATGGATCTCTCGGGCAAGGTCGCCCTGGTCACCGGGGGCGCGTCGGGCATCGGCGCGGCCGCGGTGGACCGGCTGGTGGCGGCGGGTGCGCAGGTGGTCGTCGTCGACCGGGACGCCGACGGCGCCGCGGCCGTCGCGGAGAAGGCGGGCGGTCTGGCGTTCCCGGCCGACGTCACCGACCCGACGGCGCTGCCCGCCGCGGTGGCCGCGGCGGAGGAGCGGTTCGGGCGGCTCGACGTCGTGCTGCTCAACGCCGGCGTCACCGCGGGCCAGTCCGGCGTCACCGACCTCGACCTGGACGGCTACCGGCGCATCCTCGGGGTGAACCTCGATCACGTGGTGTTCGGGCTCAACGCCGCCGTCCCGGCACTGCGGCGCGCCGGGGGCGGGCACGTGGTGGCGACCGCGTCGCTGGCCGGGCTGATCGGCCTGCCCGGCGACGCGCTCTACACCGCGACCAAGCACGCCGTCGTCGGCTACGTCCGGGCGGCGGGCCCGGCGCTGGCAGGGGAGGGCATCCGGGTCACCGCGGTGTGCCCGGGGTTCGCCGACACCCCGCTGATCGGCAACGTCCGCGCCCAGTTCGGCGACTTCCCGCTGCTGACGGCGGACGACGTCGCCGCCGCGATCGAGCAGATGATCGAGCGCGGCGAGCCGGGGGAGTGCTGGTACGTCCAGCCCGGTCGCGAGCCGGCGCCCTACGGGTTCCGCGGGGTGCCCAGCCCGCGCGGGGCGGGCACACCGCCGGAGGTCGGCTGGCAGGACGCCTGACCCCTACCGCGGGTGGGCGGCGGGAGCCGTCAGAAGGTGGGCTCGGGCAGCAGGCCCTGCTGGGCGCCCAGCCGGCGTCGCAGCACGATCTTGCGCACGCCGCCGGGGTAGAGCCGCAGCCGGGACAGCTCCCAGCCGGAGAACTCGGCCTGGATCGCCAGCCGGACCGACGCCGTGAGCCGGGAGACGTCCCCCTCGATGCGCACCGGGCGGTACTCGTACCGGTCGTCGGTCCAGCCGTCGCCGTCCCGAGTCCCGGCCACCCGATTCCCGGCGGCGGAGTCCTCCGACCCGTTCCCAGCGCCTTCGGTCATGCGTGCCTCCCGGTCGTGCCGTGCTCGTCGGTGCCCACCGGGTGAACGGTGGGTGTCGCGTCGGGCATTCCCACTGTAAGGGGCACCCGGGCCGGCGGGGAGGCTCAGACGGGATCGCTCACGTCGTCCAGCGCGGTGCGGATCTCGGCGGGCAGCACCAGGTCCTCGGCCGCGAGCGAGGCCCGCAGCTGGGCCGCGTCCCGCGCCCCGACGACGGCCGAGGCCACCCCCGGACGGTCCCGCACCCAGGTCAGCGCCACCGACAGCGGCGAGGTCCCGAGCCCGTCGGCGGCGGTGAGGACCGACTGCACGATCCGCGCCGAGTGCTCGGTGCGGCGCGCCTCGACGTACGACGCCAGCAGCGCGCTCGCGCCCCGCGAGTCCGCCGGCGTGCCGTCGGTGTACTTGCCCGTCAGCACGCCCCGGCCGAGCGGGGCCCAGGCCAGCAGCCCGAGGCCGTGGTGCCGGGCGGCGGGCAGGAGCTCGGCCTCCGGCTCCCGGGCGAGCAGCGAGTACTCCACCTGCGCCGACACCGGGCGGCAGACGGCCGGGTCGGGCCCGGCCGTGGCGCTGCCCGCGACCGTGGCCAGCTGCCAGCCCGCCGGGGCGACCAGCCCGGCGTAGCGGACCCGTCCGGAGTAGACGGCGACCTGCACGGCGGACAGCGTCTCGTCCAGCGGCACCCGGGGATCCCAGCCGGGGAACTGCCACAGGTCCAGGTACTCGGTGCCCAGCCGGCGCAGCGTGCGGTCCAGCGAGCGCAGCAGCGCGGTCCGCGAGGCCCGCTCACCGGTGTCGGGGGTCGTCGTGCCGCGCCCGGCGAGGACGATGTCGTCGCGACGCACGGTGCCCCGCAACAGCCCGCCGAGCACCTGCTGGGCGGCGCCGCCGCCGTAGTCCTCGGCGGTCTCGACGAATGTCCCGCCGGCGTCGACGAACGCCCGCAGCTGGTCCGCCGCGTCGGCGGGGCAGGTGTCCTCTCCCCAGGTCATCGTGCCCAGGCCGACCCGCGACACCTCGAGGCCGCTGCTGCCCACCGGTCTGCGTTGCACGGTCGCCGAGCCTAGGCGCGCAGGCCCGTCGGACCGGTGAGGGCGCGCAGAGTGACGCCCGTCTCGGCGAGTACGGTGACGGCCCGTGATCACCCAGGAGCCGAGCCGCCAGGGCCGGACGACCCCCGACCGGGACACCCCCGCCCGCGGCCGCGACGGGAGCCGGTCGTGAGCTGGATCGAGGTCGTCGTCCTCGGGATCGTCCAGGGGCTCACCGAGTTCCTCCCGGTGTCCTCCTCGGCCCACCTGCGGATCGTCTCGGCGGTCGGATTCGGCCGGGACCCGGGCGCGGCGTTCACCGCCGTCACCCAGATCGGCACCGAGGCAGCGGTGATCGTCTACTTCGCCAAGGACATCTGGCACCTGTTCATCACCTGGGTGCGCGGCTTCGGCAACGCGGAGGTCCGCGCGACCGACGACTACCGGCTGGCCTGGCTGGTCATCATCGGCTCGGTCCCGATCGCGGTGCTGGGGGTGCTGTTCAAGGACCAGATCGAGGGCGTCGCCCGGAACCTGTGGCTGGTCGCGGTCATGCTGATCGTGTTCGGTGCCCTGCTCGGGCTGGCCGAGCGCTTCGGCTCGCAGGTCAAGCCGATGGAGAAGATCACCTGGCGGGACGGTGTCCTGCTCGGTTTCGCCCAGGCCATGGCGCTGATCCCGGGTGTCTCGCGGTCCGGCGGCACGATCACCGCCGGCCTGTTCCTGGGCCTGACCCGGCCCGCGATCGCGCGGTACTCGTTCCTGCTGGCGATCCCGTCGGTGTTCGGGGCCGGCCTGTTCACCCTGCCCGACGTGTTCGCCGGCGACGGCCCGTCCGGTCCGCAGATGCTGGTGGCGGTGGTGGTCGCGTTCGTCGTCGGCTACGCGGTGATCGCCTGGCTGCTCCGGTTCGTGCAGAACAACACCGTCTACGTGTTCGTCGCCTACCGGATCGCGCTGGGTGTCGCCCTGCTCGCCGCCCTGTCGCTCGGCGCGGTCAGCGCGTACTGACCGGCGCCACGCCGCGTAGCCTCGGTCGGCGTGACGACCTTGATCCTCCTGCGGCACGGCCGGTCCACCGCGAACACCGCGGGCGTGCTGGCCGGGCGCACCCCGGGCGTGGAGCTCGACGACCGCGGACGGGAGCAGGCCGCGGCCGTCGTCGACCGCCTCGCGGCCCTCCCGATCGCCTCGGTCGTGACCTCCCCGATGGAGCGGTGCCGCCAGACCGTCGCGCCGCTCGCGGCGGCCCGCGGGCTGGAACCGGTCGTCGAGGACGACCTGGCCGAGGTCGACTACGGCACGTGGACCGGGCAGAAGATCACCGATCTGCTGAAGGAGGATCTCTGGAGGGTCGTCCAGGCGCACCCGTCGGCCGCGACCTTCCCGGGCGGCGAGTCCCTGGCCGGGATGCAGGCCCGTTCGGTCGCGGCGATCCGCCGGCACGTCGGCCGGGTCCGCGCCGAGCACGGGGAGGACGCGATCCTGCTGGCCTGCAGCCACGGCGACGTGATCAAGGCCGTTCTCGCCGACGCGCTGGCCACCCACCTCGACAACTTCCAGCGGATCGTCGTCGACACCTGCTCGGTGAGCGTCGTCACCTACACCGAGCTGCGGCCGTTCGTCGCGCGGATGAACGAGCAGTCCGGCGACGTCGCGAGCCTGGTCCCCAGGCCGAAGCCGGAGCCGGCCGACGGCGAGGAGCAGCCGGTGAGCGCCTCCGACGCCGTGGTCGGGGGATCGACCAACGCCTGAGGCGGAGTGATCCACCTCGCATCGTCGCGATGACGGCACCCGCGGGTGACCGCGGGGATGCCCCCGGAGCCGGATACGCCTACCCTGGGAAGGGTCATGGCACGCGTCATCCACGTCTTCCGCCGACCCGACCGCTTCGTGGCCGGGACCGTCGGCGAGCCCGGCGATCGCGCCTTCTACCTGCAGGCGATCGAGAGCAGCCGCACGATCAGCGTCCTGCTGGAGAAGCAGCAGGTCTCGGTGCTGGCCGAACGCATCACGGCGCTGCTCGGCGAGGTGTCCAAGCGCTTCGGCGAGGACAACCTGCTCGGCACGACGGTGGCCACCGGCTCGTCGGACAACGACCCGCTCGCGGTCCCGCTGGAGGAGGAGTTCCGGGTCGGGACCATGGGTCTGGGCTGGGACGCGGACTCGAGCTCGATCGTCGTCGAGCTGCTCGCGGTGACCGAGGAGGAGATCGACGAGTCGGTCGTCCTCGACGACACCGAGGAGGGCCCGGACGCGCTGCGCGTGTTCCTGTCCCCGACCGCGGCGAAGTCCTTCGCCGAGCGCGCCGAGAAGGTCGTCGACGCCGGCCGAGCGCCGTGCCCGCTCTGCGCCGAGCCGCTCGACCCGGAGGGCCACGTCTGCGTGCGCCTCAACGGTTACCACGACCGCAACCCCGTGGCCGGGACGGAGTGACGCTCGACCTGCGCGATCCGGCCGTCCCGGAGATCCTCCTGCGCGGCCGCATGGAGATCACCGGCCGGATGGTCGACGCCTCCAACGCCACCCTGTTCGGCACCGTCTCGCTCGACGGCGTCGACCTGCGCTGCGTGTACAAGCCGGTGCGCGGCGAGCGTCCGCTGTGGGACTTCCCCGACGGCACGCTCGCCGGCCGCGAGGTCGGCGCGTACCTCGTCTCGCAGGTCTCCGGGCTCGACGTCGTGCCGCCCACGGTGCTGCGCGAGCAGGCCCCGTTCGGCACCGGCATGGTGCAGGCCTGGGTCTCCTCCGGCGACGAGAGCGCCCTGTCCGAGCCCCCCGGCGACGGCACGGACGGCGACACGGACGACGAGCAGGCCGGCGACATCACCGAGGAGACCATCCAGCTCGCCACCGAGTCGCTGGTCGAGCTGTGCGAGCCGCACGAGATCCCGAGCGGCTGGCTGCCCGTGCTCCGTGCCCGCGACGGCGCCGGGGACCCGGTCGTGCTCGTCCACGCCGACCACCCGCAGCTGCGGGCGATGGCGCTGTTCGACGTCGTCGTCAACAACGCCGACCGCAAGGGCGGGCACGTGATCCTCGCCGGTGACGGCGGGGTCTACGGCGTGGACCACGGCCTCACCCTGCACACCGAGCCGAAGCTGCGCACCGTCCTGTGGGGCTGGGTCGGCGACGAGCTCGGCGAGGAGCACCTGGCCGCTCTGAAGGAGCTGCGCGCCCGGCTGGCGGACTCGTTCGCCGACGTCCTCGGCGAGCACGTCACCCGCCGCGAGGTCGCGGCGCTGCGCTCCCGGATCGACCACCTGCTCGCCGAACCGCGCTTCCCCGGCCCGGACGGCTACGGCCCGGCCATCCCCTGGCCCGCCTTCTAGCCCGCCACCTCCAGGACGCCGAGCCGCTGCGTCGCGCGGGTCATCGCGACGTAGAGGTCCGCCGGGTCGGCCGCCCGGATCCGCTCCGGGTCGACGATCACCACGGCGTCGAACTCCAGTCCCTTCGACCCCGCCGGGGTGAGCACCGGCACCTCCGGCGCACCGAGGTCGGTCCCGGCCGGGGCGATCACCGCGACCGTGCCGCGCCCGGAACGGGCCCGCTCGTCGGCGACGGCGGCGTGCACCGCGTCGGCCAGCCCGGCGGCGGCGACGGTGCGGGTCCACGGCGGCTCGCCGGTGCTGCGCACCGACTCCGGCGGGCGACGGTCCGGGGCGTAGGTCACCAGCACCTCCGCGGCGGCGTCCATGATCTCCGACGGCGTCCGGTAGTTCACCGTCAGCGTGCGGTGCGTCCAGCGCCCGGCCAGGTGCGGGGCGAGCACGTCGTCCCAGGCCCGGGCACCGGCCGGGGCACTGCGCTGGGCGAGGTCACCGACCGCGGTGATCGACCGCGACGGGCAGCGGCGCAGCAGCACGTGCCAGTCCATCGGGGACAGCTCCTGCGCCTCGTCGACGACGAGGTGCCCGTAGCGCCAGTCCCGGTCGCCCGCCGCGCGCTCGGCCACCGTCATCGGCACCCCGGCGACGTGCCGGCTCGCCAGCATGTCCGCGGTCACGAAGTCGGTGGGCCGCAGCTCGTCGGGGTCCTCCCCGGCGAGGGTCCGGTCCGCGGAGTCCAGCACCGTCAGGACCTCGGCGGCGTAGGCGGCGTCCGGCTCGGGGGCGGCGGCGGGGGAGTCCTCGGGTACCGGGCCGAGCAGCTCGGCGAGCTCGTCGAGCAGCGGGGCGTCGGCCACCGTCCACGGTGCCCCCGGCGGGCGGCGCAGCGCGGACAGGTCCCGTCCGTCGCCCGCGGTGGCCAGCCGGTCCGGGTCGGCGTAGAGCTCGGCCAGCGCCCGCTGTGGGGTCAGCACCGGCCACAGCGTCTCGACGGCGGCGTGGAACCGCGGGTCGGTGCGCACACCCTCGCGCAGCTCGGCGCGCATCTCGGCCGACACCTCGGCCGCCCCGGCGGGCTCGACCTCCGGGATGTTCAGCCCTGCCAGCAGCTCCGCGAGCTCCGGCGGGTCCTCCAGCCCGACCTCCAGCCGCTCCAGGGCCTGGTCGACGAGCAGCCGCCCCAGGGTGTCGCGGAAGGTCGTGTGGGCGTCGTTGTGCGGACGGCCGGTGGCGCGCGCGCGGCGGCGCGCCTCGGCGGCCAGGGCCGTGTCGATCTCGACGGCGACGTCGTCCATCTCGATCGTGATCGGCCGCCCGGGCACCTCCTGACGGTCGTCGACGGCCCGGCGCAGCACGTCGATCATCGCCAGGTCGCCCTTGAGCCGGGCCGTCTCCGGCGGGTCGGTCGCCTCCGCGACGACGCCGTGCGCGAGGCGCCCCGGGGTGGTGAACACGACCGCGGACTCGCCGAGTGCGGGGAGTACGCCGCCGACGTAGTGCACGAACCCCGCACTCGGCCCGACGACGAGCACGCCGCTGCGGGCGAGCCGGTCGCGGTGGGTGTAGAGCAGGTACGCGATCCGGTGCAGCGCGACGGCCGTCTTGCCCGTCCCGGGGCCGCCCTCGATCACGACGGTGCCCGACAGCGGCAGCCGGATGATCTCGTCCTGTTCGGACTGGATCGTGGTGACGATGTCGCGCATGCGGTCCCCGCGCGGCGCGGTGAGCGCGGCGAGCAGCGCCGGGTCCGACGCCGACGCGGGGTCGGCGTCGACCGGGACCGCATCGGTGAGCAGGTCGTCGTGGTACGCGGTGACCCGCTCGTGCGGTGCGGTGCCCGCGACCTCGTAGTGCCGGCGCCGGGTCACCCCCAGGGGCGAGACCGGGGTGGCGCAGTAGAACGGCCGCGCGGCGGGTGCCCGCCAGTCGACCAGGGCGCTCTCGCCGTCGGCGGGGTCGGTGAGCCCGATCCGGCCGACCCGGGTCGGGTCGGCGCCGTCGGCGTGGTCGAGCCGCCCGAAGCACAGGCCGGAGCGGGCGGCGGTGAGCGCACGCATCCGCTCCTGCCAGCGGTGCACCGAGACGTCGCGTTCCCAACGGGCGCTGAGCTCCTCGCCGGCCCGGGTGGCCTGGGCGCCGCGGGAGCGTTCGGTGGCCGCGGTGAGCTCGTCGTCGAGCAGGGCGTGCAGCCGGCGGAGCCGGTCGGTCTCGGCGGCGAGTTCGGCCTCGTACGGGGAGCGGGGACTTGACGGGCGGGGGGCTGGTGTGTTCTTGCCCCTCGTGTTATGATGGACGTGCACGGATGTGTTCTCGGATTCGAAGCGCACCCCATAAGTTAGCGCGTCTCTGCTGTCCTGTGCACCTTTCTCGCGCGACGGTCGTGTACCAGCGCTGCGGTCGCGCGCGCTGCGGTCGCGTCAGCGTCGCCTCGCGGGCGCGTTCGGGGGAGGCCGACCCCCTCGGCGGGACGGGTTACGGTCGGGCCCATGACGCTGCCCGAGCCCCGGCGGATCGCCGTCCCCGGCACGACGCTGCCCGAGATCACGCTGTCCGTGCACGACACCGGCGGCGTCGGCAGCCCCGTCCTGCTGCTGCACGGCTGGCCGGACCGGGCCGCCCTGTGGACCCACCAGGCGGCTGCGCTCGCCGGGGCCGGGTATCGCGTCGTCGTCCCGGACCTGCGCGGCTTCGGCGACTCCGACCGGCCCGCCGAGGTCGAGCACTACCCGATGCGGGCACTGGTCGCCGACGTCCTCGGCATCGCCGACGCGCTCGGGATCGACCGGTTCGCCCTGGCCGGGCACGACTGGGGCGCCTCGCTCGGCTGGGCCGTCACCCTCGCCTCGCCGCGGGTGACCCGCTACGCCGCGTTCTCCGTCGGGCATCCCGCCGCGTTCGCCACCGCGGGGTTCCGGCAGAAGGCGATGTCCTGGTACATGCTCTGGTTCCAGTTCCCCGGCGTCGCCGAGCAGGTGATGCCGGCCGAGGACTGGCAGTTCCTGCGCGGCTGGCTGCACGCGACACTGCCCGACGGGCACCCGATGGCCGCGCGGCACGTCGCCGACCTGTCCCGGCCGGGCGCGCTCACCGCGTCGCTGAACTGGTACCGCGCCAACGTCGACCCGGCGAGGTTCGTGCCCACCACGATGCCGCAGCCCCCGCGGATCACGGTGCCGACGATGGGGGTGTGGAGCGACGGCGACCTCGCGCTCACCGAGGGGCAGATGCGGGGGTCCTCGGCCTACGTCGACGACTTCCGCTTCGAGCGTGTCGAGGGCTGCGGGCACTGGATCCCGGAGGAGGCGCCGGAGGCCGCGAGCGCGCTGCTCCTGGACTTCCTCGCCGGCGGCCGGGAAGGGTGACCGAGGGGACAGCCGTCCCTCGCTGCGCGGCCGGGGGCCACGGGCCAGGATGGGTCGGGTACAGCGGCGTCGCAACGACACGGAGGAAGCACTGATGGCGGAGAAGAGCCGGATCGGGGTCACCGGGCTGGCGGTGATGGGAGCCAACCTCGCCCGCAACATGGCCCGCCGCGGCTTCCCGGTGGCGGTGCACAACCGCACCACCTCGAAGACGACCGAGTTCATGAAGGACTACGGCGACGAGGGCGCCTTCACCGGGGCCGAGTCGCTGAAGGAGTTCGTCGACGCCCTGGAGACCCCTCGCAAGATCGTCGTCATGGTGAAGGCCGGCAAGCCGGTCGACGCCGTGATCGACGAGCGCGCCCCGCTGCTCGACCAGGGCGACATCATCATCGACGCCGGCAACTCGCACTTCCCCGACACCGACCGCCGCGCCGCGTACTGCGCCGAGCGCGGGCTGCGCTTCATGGGAATCGGTGTGTCCGGTGGTGAGGAGGGCGCCCTCAACGGGCCGAGCATCATGCCCGGCGGACCGCAGGAGGCCTACGCCGAGGTCGAGGAGATCCTCACCGCGATCGCCGCGAACGTCGACGGCACCCCGTGCTGCACCCATGTCGGCCCCGGCGGCGCCGGGCACTACGTCAAGATGGTGCACAACGGCATCGAGTACGCCGACATCCAGCTCATCGCGGAGGCCTACGACCTGCTCACGCACGTCGCCGGGCTGTCCGCGCCGGAGATCGGGAAGATCTTCGAGGAGTGGAACACCGGCGACCTCGAGTCGTTCCTGATCGAGATCACCGGCATCGTGCTCGCCAAGACCGACGAGAAGACCGGCAAGCCCCTGGTCGACGTCATCGTCGACCAGGCCGAGCAGAAGGGCACCGGCCGCTGGACGGCCATCGACGCCCTCGACCTCGGCGTGCCGCTGACCGGCATCACCGAGGCCGTGTTCGCGCGGACGCTGTCCAACCTGCGCGACGAGCGCAAGGAGGCCTCGACCACGCTCGGCGGCCCGACCCCGGGCTCGGGCGCGAACCGCGAGGAGCTCGTCGAGGACATCCGCCAGGCGCTCTACGCGTCCAAGGTCGTCGCCTACGCCCAGGGCTTCGCGCAGATGCGTGCCGCCTCCCGGGCCAACGACTGGGATCTCGACCTCGGCGCGATGGCCCGGATCTGGCGCGGCGGCTGCATCATCCGGGCCCAGTTCCTGAACCGGATCACCGAGGCCTACGAGTCGCACCCGGACCTGGACAACCTGCTGATGGTCCCGTACTTCACCGAGGCCGTGGCGAACGCGCAGGACGCGTGGCGGCGGGTCGTGGTGACCGCCACCGAGCAGGGCGTCGCGATCCCCGCGTTCTCCTCCAGCCTGTCCTACTACGACGGCTACCGGCGCGAGCGCGGCCCGGCCAACCTCATCCAGGGGCTGCGCGACTACTTCGGTGCCCACACCTACGCGCGCACCGACTCCGACGGCACGTTCCACACTCGCTGGAGCCAGGACGGCAGCGAGGTCGCCACGGGCTGACCCGCGGTCCCCGCCCGGGCTCAGCTCCGGGCGGGGGCCGGGACCGCCACGTCGGCCTCGTCGTCGACGTGGTGGTACTTCCCGCCGCGCAGCGCGCTCGCCACTGCGGCGACCAGGCAGGCGACGGCGGCGAACCCGAGGGCGAGGGTCAGCCCGTCGGCGAACGGGCCGGAGATCAGCTGCGGGAAGAACTGCCGTCCGGTCAGGTACGCCGACTGCGTGGGCGTCAGCGCCCCGAGGACCTGCGGACCGAGCAGCGTCGCGATCGGGTTGTAGCCCAGCAACGCCGCGAACAGGATCCCGACCGGCGGCAGCGCCGCGACCCGGTCCGCCGCGAGCTCCGGCACGCCCTGGGCCATGAGCCCGTCGTGCAGGGACGTGGGCAGTGTCGTCGACAGGCCCGCGATCAGCAGGGAGAAGAACACCCCGATCGACAGCACCGTCGCGGCGTTCTGGAACGTCGAGGTCATCCCGGCCCCGGCGCCGCGCTGGTGCGCGGGCAGCGAGTTCATGATCGCCGCCCGGTTCGGGGAGCTGAACAGGCCCATCGCCAGGCCGTTGAGCGCCAGCAGCACCGCGAACGCCCGGTAGTCGAAGTCCACCGGCAGCGCCAGCAGCGCGAGGAACGTCGCGGCCGCGCCCACCATCCCGACGGTGGCGAAGGCACGGGCGCCGTAGCGGTCGGACAGGACGCCCGACACCGGACCGGCGACGAGGAACCCGATCGTCAACGGGACCATGTAGATGCCGGCCCACAGCGGCGTCGTCTCGAACGGGAAGCCGTGCTCGGGCAGCCAGATGCCCTGGAGCCAGATGATCAGGATGAACTGCAGCCCGCCGCGGCCGAGCGCGGCCAGGAGGCTCGCGACGTTGCCCGCGGTGAACGCGCGGATCGAGAACAGCGAGACGTGGAACATCGGCTCGGCCACGCGGCGCTCGATCCAGGTGAACAGCGCCAGCACCGCGATCCCGCCGCCGATCAGGCCGAGGACGAGCGGGCTGGTCCAGCCCATGACGTCGCCGCCGTAGGGCTGGATGCCGTAGGTGATGCCCATCAGGACGGCGACGAGCCCGACCGCGAACGTCAGGTTGCCCCACCAGTCGATCCGCGCCGCGCGGCGGGCGCCGGTGTCGCGGAGCCGGGCGTAGGCCCAGACCGTGCCGAACACCCCGACCGGCACCGACACCAGGAACACCAGGTGCCAGTTCACCGGGGCGAGCACCCCGCCGACGACGAGCCCGAGGAACGAGCCGGCGATCGCCGCGACCGAGTTGATCCCGAGCGCGAGCCCGCGCTGGTGGACCGGGAAGGCGTCGGTGAGGATCGCGGTCGAGTTGGCGAGCAGCAGCGCACCGCCGACGCCCTGCAGCACCCGCATCGTGATCAGCCAGACCGCGCCGGCGTCGCCCTGCAACCAGGTGGCGGCCAGCAGCACCGAGAACAGCGTGAAGACGGCGAAGCCCAGGTTGTACATGCGGGTACGGCCGTACATGTCGCCGAGCCGGCCGAAGCTGACCACCAGCACCGCCGTGACGACCAGGTACCCCATGATCAGCCACAGCAGGTAGTCGATGTTGTCCGGCGCCAGCGGATCGATCCCGATGCCGCGGAAGATGTCCGGCAGTGCGATCAGCAGGATCGACATGTTGATCGTCACGATCAGCACGCCCATCGTGGTGTTCGACAGCGCGACCCACTTGTACCGGTCGACCGGCCCCGTTTTGTTGAGCATCGCTAATGACCGTACTCTCCGGCCCGGGTTCGCGCTACGGTCTCGCCCGGCTCGTCCGGTCCGTCCCGATCCTCCCTCGGGTAAAGGAACTCCCAGGTCGGGCGGGGTCTACAGTCCCCGCATGGCTAACGTCCGGTCCGACGGTCCGACGGCCACGACGCCCGCGGCCCGCCGTACCGAGCAGCTGTTCCGCGTCGCCCTGGTCGTGAAGGGCATCGACGGGGCCGCGGAGCTGCTGGGTGCCGTCGCGCTGGTGCTGGTGTCGGGGGACTGGCTGCACCGGGCCGTCGCGCAGATCCTCGCCCGTGACCTGATCGGCCCGCCCGACGGCACCCTGGCCCGCCACCTGACCGAAGGCGTCGACCGCTTCGCCGGCGGGGACCGCACCTTCGTCGTCGTCTACCTCGGGCTGCACGGGGTGCTCAAACTCGGCCTGGTCGCGGCGCTGCTGACCCGCTGGCGCCCCGCCTACCCGCCCGCGGTGGCGATCCTGGCGGTGTTCGTCGTCTACGAGCTGGTCCACGCCTGGCACACGCACTCCATCGTGCTGCCGTTCCTCGCCGCGCTCGACATCGCGATCATCGTGATGGTCGTCCGGGAGTACCGGCTGCTCGGCCGGGAGGCCGACGGGTCAGGCGCCGGTCGCGACGGGTAGCCGCGCCAGGACGTCGCGGGCCGCGGCGCGACCGGCCCGGTCGGCGCCGATCGTGCTCGCCGAGGGGCCGTAGCCGACCAGGTGCACCCGGGGGTCGGCGACGACGCCGGTGTCGAGCGGCTCGCCCATGACGATCCCGCCGCCCGGCCCGCGCAGCCGCAGCGGCGCGAGATGCCCCAGCGCGGGTCGCCAGCCGGTCGCCCACACCAGCACGTCCGCAGGCTCGCGACTGCCGTCGGGCCACTCCACGCCGTCCGGCACGACCCGGGCGAACATCGGCCTGCGGACGAGCACACCGCTCGCGATCCCGGCCCGCACCTCCGGCGTGCGCGCCAGCCCGGTCACCCCGACGACACTGCGCGGGGGCAGCCCGGCCCGGACCCGCTCCTCGACCCGGGCGACGGCGGCGCGTCCCTGCTCGGGCCCGAACGGCGTGTCGATCCACTCGGGCTCCCGGCGGGTGACCCAGGTCGTCGCGGCCGCGTACGGGGCGATCTCCAGCAGCAGCTGCACCGCGGTGATCCCGCCGCCGACCACGACGACCCGCTTCCCGGTCATCGCCTCCGGACCCGGGTAGGTGCGGGCGTGCAGGCTCGTGCCGCGGAACGTCGCCAGGCCCGGGTAGGCGGGGACGAACGGGCGGGTCCAGGTGCCGGTGGCGTTGACCAGGTGGTCGGTGACCCAGGTGCCGCGGTCGGTCTCGACGGTCAGCGGCCCGGCGGTGTCGACGGCCGGCGGCCCGCCGGTGTCGGACACCCGGTGGACGTGCACCGGGCGCACGACCCGCAGGTCGAGCTCGCGTTCGATGCGCGCGAAGTAGGCCGGCACGGCGTCCCGCGCGGGCAGGTCGGGGTCGGCGCTGGGGTCGTCGAAGCCGGAGCGGATCCCGGCGACGTCGTGGATGCCGTTCACCGTGCGCATCCGCAGCGTCGGCCAGCGGTGCCGCCACGCGCCGCCGGGGCCGTCCTCGCCGTCGAGCACGACGAACCCGGGTCCCGGTTCCAGCCCGCCGCGCCGCAGCCTGGCCGCCGTCGACAGGCCCGCCTGGCCCGCGCCGATCACCACGACCCCGGTCCGCTCCACGCCCGCGTCAACGCCCCGGCCGCACGCGGTCATCCCGCGGTGATCGCCGGTGGTGGAGTGTCACGCCCGGCTCGCGGACGCTGCGCTCCACGACCGGTGATCACGGCTGCGCGGCGGCGCGGACCACGTCGGCGACGTCGGCGTTGGCGCCGCAGACCACCAGGGCGAGCCGGGCGTCCGGGTGCCGCTCGACGATCCGGCGGGCGGCCGGGACCAGACAGCCCGCGGCCGGCTCGGCCCAGATCCCGGCGTGCTCGGCGAGGGCGAGGGTGCCGCGGACGGCCTCGGCGTCGTCGACGACGAGGACCTCGTGCACCAGCGCGCGGGCGTGGTCGTAGGTCAGCTGCGACACCGACGGCGCCGAGAGCGTGGTGATCGCGGACGTGATCGTCACCGGGGTCGGGCCGCCGGCCGCCAGCGCCGTCGACATCGACTCCGCGCCGACGGTCTCCACCCCCCAGACCCGGGCGTCGGGCAGCAACGCGCGGACCGCGACCGCGATCCCGGAGACCAGCGCCCCACCGCCGACGGAGACGAGCACGTCGGTCGGCGGCTGCCCCAGGGCGACCGCGTCGTGGGCCAGCTCCAGCCCCACGGTGCCCTGCGCGGCGACGATCACCGGGTCGTCGAACGGGTGCACCAGCGTCCGCCCGGCCCGCTGCAGCTCCCCGGCCAGCGCGAACGCGGCCGCGATGTCCGGGGTGAGCCGCACGTCGGCCCCGGCCGCGCGGGCCGCGGTCACCGAGCGGGCCGGCGCGTTCTCCGGCATCACGACGACGGCGTCGACCCCGGCCGCACCCGCGACCTCGGCGACGGCGAGCCCGTGGTTCCCGCCGGACACGGCGACGATCCCGGCGGCGCGTTCGTCGCCGGTCAGCGACGCGAGCTTGGCCAGCACCCCGCGCGGCTTGAACGACCCGGCCCGCTGCAGGTGCTCCAGCTTGAGCAGCACCGGGGCGCCGAGGGCCGCGGACAGCCCGGGGGAGGGGACGGTCGGGGTGCGCACCACGCCCCCGGCGATCCGCTCCGCCGCCGTCTCGATGTCTGCGATGCTCACCTGGTCCGCCACCGCCGCAACGTAACCCCGGCCCCTCGGCCCGGTCAGGTGCGGGGGCGGATCCGTTCGGCGACGTTCGCCCGGGTCGTCCCGGCCGCCGCCGCGCCGGTGCCCACGGGCCGTCGTGCCCGGGGCTCAGCCCATCGTCCGGCGCCGTCGATCGCCTCGCGGATGATGTCGGCGTGGCCCGCGTGCTGGCTGAGCTCGGCGAGCACGTGGATCGCGACCCGGCGCACCGACCAGGAGGTGTTCGGCTCGAACCAGGGGGCGACCGGCAGGGCGTGTGCGCTGTCCAGGTCCGCGGTGCGCAGGACCTCCTCGGTGCGTGCGGCGACCTGCTCGACCCGGGCCCGCAGGTGCTCCAGGGTCTCGTGGTCGGCCAGGACGAACCGGGTGTCCACCCACTGTTCGCCGGAGGCGGACCAGTCGCCGCCGTTGGCGTCGGCCTCGGCGTCGACGGCGTCCCAGTCGACGGAGTCGTTGTAGACGTCGACCTCGCCGAACGCGCCGGCCCCCTCGACGGCGAAGCGGAACCACTGCTCCTCGGTGTCCGCGACGTGCTTGAGCAGCGAGGCGATCGTCAGCGCGCTGACCGTGCTGCGGGTGCGCGCCTGCTGCTCGGTCAGGCCGTCGGCGGTCTGCAGCAGGAAGCCGCGGTGGCGCTCCAGGGTGCTGATCAGCTCGGCACGTTCGCCGGTCAGGGCCTGCTTCTCGTCGGTGGCGTTCATCCGGGGCCGCCTCTCGGGTCCGCGGACCGGGGCGATCCCGGTCCGACGGGAACGACGATAGGACCGATCGCGGACAGGTCCGGCCCTCGACGAGGGGCCGTCCGTGGCGATCAGTCCGCCAGGTCGCGCAGCGCGGTCTCCCAGCGTTCGCGGCGGGCGTCGTCGTCGAGGTCCCACCAGGGGGTGCCGCGCTCGCCGAGCCCGTGCTTGGCGGCGGACACCCGCGTCCTGGCGGCGGCGACGCGGTCGTCGTCGCCCGTCCGCCGCCCCGCTCCGATCTCGGCGCGGGCCTTCCCGAGGTGCTGCTGCAGCGCGGACCGGACGTCGTCCGGGATCGCCGGGTCGGTCGCGCGCCACCGGCGGCCCCGGACGACGACGTAGCGCCCGTCCGGGGTCCGCTCGGGGCCACTCACGCGAGGACGGCGGTGCTCAGCCGACGACCGGGACCACGTCCGGCGCGCCGAGGCGGGCGGCGTCGGCGGTGGCGTCGTCGGGCATCTTCTGGCTCTCCCGCTCGGCCTCGACCCGCTTGACGTAGTGGTCGACCTCGCGGGCGATCTGCTCGTCGTTCCAGCCCAGGACCGGGGCGACCAGCTTCGCGGTCTCCTCGGCGGCACCCACGCCCCGGTCGAACGTCTCGATCGAGATCCGGGTGCGGCGGGCGAGGATGTCCTCCAGGTGCCGCGCGCCCTCGTGGGAGGCACCGTAGACGACCTCGGCGCGCAGGTAGTCCTCCGCGCCGGTGAGCGGCTCGGCGAGGGTCGGGTCGGCGATGAGGAGGTCGAGGACCTCGTCGATCAGCGAGCCGTACCGGCCGAGCAGGTGCTCGATCCGCACCGGGTGCAGACCGCTGCGCGAGGCCAGCTGGTGGGTGGAGTTGCGCAGCGCGGTGAAGCCCTCGGCGCCGAGCAGCGGGATCTTCTCGGTGCAGGAGGCGGGGACCTTCGCATCGAGCGAGTGCACGGCGGCATCGACGGCGTCGCGCGCCATCACGCGGTAGGTCGTGTACTTGCCCCCGGCCACGACGACCAGCCCGGGCACCGGGGTGGCGACGGCGTGCTCGCGGGACAGCTTCGAGGTCGCCTCGGACTCGCCGTGCAGCAGCGGGCGCAGACCGGCGTAGACGCCCTCGACGTCCTCGTGGGTCAGTGGCTGCTCCAGCACCTCGTTGACGTGCGCGAGCAGGTACTCGATGTCGGCCGCGCTCGCCGCCGGGTGCGCCTTGTCCAGGTCCCAGTCGGTGTCGGTGGTGCCGATGATCCAGTGCCGGCCCCACGGGATGACGAACAGCACCGACTTCTCGGTGCGCAGGATCAGCCCGGCGTCACCACGGATCCGGTCCCGCGGGACGACCAGGTGGATGCCCTTGGACGCGCGCACCTTGAACTGGCCGCGCTCGCCGGCGAGGCCCTGGGTGTCGTCGGTCCACACCCCGGTGGCGTTGATGACCTCCTTGGCACGGACGTCGAACCGGTCGCCGGACTCCAGGTCCTGCACGGTCGCGCCGATCACGCGGCCGGAGTCCTTCAGCAGCCCGACGACGCGGGCCCGGGTCGCCACGTGCGCGCCGTAGGCGGCCGCGGTGCGGGCGATCTCCATCGTGTGGCGGGCGTCGTCGACCTGGGCGTCGTAGTACTCCAGGGCCCCGACCAGTGCGTCCTTGCGCAGCGACGGCACGACCTTGCGGGCGCCGCGACGGGTCAGGTGCCGGTGGTGCGGCAGACCGCGGGCCCGGCCCGACAGCAGCCCGAGCGAGTCGTAGAGCGCGACGCCGGCACCGGCGTAGAAGCGCTCCCACACGTGGTGCTTGAGCGGGTAGACGAACGGCACCGGACGGACGAGGTGCGGCGCGAGGGTCTGGATCAGCAGCCCCCGTTCCTGCAGGGCCTCGGCCACCAGGCGGAAGTCGAGCATCTCCAGGTAGCGCAGGCCGCCGTGGATGAGCTTGGAGGAACGGCTCGACGTGCCGGACGCGAAGTCGCGGGCCTCGACCAGCCCGGTCGTCAGACCGCGGGTGGCCGCGTCGAGGGCTGCGCCGGTGCCGACGACGCCACCGCCGACGACGAGCACGTCCAGTTCGCGGTCGCCCATCGCCTGCAGCGCCGTGGTACGGGCCTCCGGGGAGAGCGCCACCGATTTCATGATCAGACCTTCCTGAGTGGTTCCTGCTCGCGGGTGTCCCGCCGGGGAGTACCCGATGAACACCCGTCCGATCGCGGGTGTGCCCGGTGTCGCCCCCACGTGTGGTGAGGGCGACACCGGGCGGGTGGTCCTACTCGACGTCGACCCAGCCCAGGGTCCGCTCGACGGCCTTCTTCCACCGGCCGTAGCCCTCGTCGCGCTGCTCCTGCGACCAGGTGGGCTCCCAGCGCCGGGCCTCGTTCCAGTTCTCCCGCAGCTCGTCGGTGTTCTTCCAGAACCCGACGGCCAGCCCGGCCGCATAGGCCGCACCGAGCGCGGTGGTCTCGGCGACGACCGGCCGCGAGACCGGCACGCCCAACACGTCGGCCTGGATCTGCATGCACAGCTCGTTCTGGGTGACGCCGCCGTCGACCTTCAGCGTCTCCAGTGTCACCCCGGAGTCCTTGGTCATGGCGTCGCTGACGTCGCGGGACTGGTAGCAGATCGCCTCCAGCGTGGCCCGGGCCAGGTGCGCGTTGGTGTTGAACCGGGACAGGCCGACGATCGCGCCGCGGGCGTCGGAACGCCAGTACGGCGCGAACAGGCCGGAGAACGCGGGCACGAAGTACACGCCCCCGTTGTCGGAGACCTGGCGGGCCAGCGACTCCGACTGCGAGGCCCCGGAGATGATGCCGAGCTGGTCGCGCAGCCACTGCACGGCCGAGCCGGTGACCGCGATGGAGCCCTCCAGCGCGTAGACCGGACGCTCGCCCTCGAACTGGTAGCACATCGTGGTGAGCAGGCCGGACTCCGAGCGGACCAGCTCGGTGCCGGTGTTGAGCAGCATGAAGTTGCCGGTGCCGTAGGTGTTCTTGGCCTCGCCGGGGGCGAAGCAGACCTGGCCGACGGTCGCGGCCTGCTGATCGCCGAGGTCACCGGTGATGGGGACCTCGCCGCCGAGGGGGCCTCCTCCCAGGGTCTTCCCGAACGCGGTCGCCGACGACGACGGCTTGATCTCCGGCAGCATCTGCCGCGGGATGCCGAAGAAGCCGAGCAGCTCGTCGTCCCAGTCGAGGGTCTCCAGGTCCATCAGCATGGTCCGGCTGGCATTGGTCACGTCGGTGACGTGCAGTCCGCCGTTCGCGCCGCCGGTGAGGTTCCAGATGACCCAGGTGTCGGTGTTGCCGAAGACCGCGTCGCCGTTCTCCGCGGCCTCGCGGACGCCGTCGACGTTCTCCAGGATCCACTGGATCTTGCCGCCGGAGAAGTAGGTGGCGGGCGGGAGGCCTGCCTTGCGACGGATGACGTCGCCGCGGCCGTCGCGGTCGAGCGCGGTCGCGATCCGGTCGGTGCGGGTGTCCTGCCAGACGATCGCGTTGTAGTACGGGCGCCCGGTGCGCCGGTTCCACACGACAGTGGTCTCACGCTGGTTGGTGATGCCCAGCGCGACCAGGTCGGACGCGGTCAGGCCGGTCTTGGTGAGCGCCTGCTGGAGACAGGTGTTGGTGCGCTCGATGATCTCGATCGGATCGTGCTCGACCCAGCCGGCCTGCGGCAGGATCTGCTCGTGCTCCAGCTGGTGGCGACCCACCTCGTTGCCGCCGTGATCGAAGATCATGAAGCGGCTGGAGGTGGTGCCCTGGTCGACGGCGCCGACGAACTCGGCCATGAGTTCTCCTGTGTGTCTCGAGCGGGTGGATCGGGGATGGGAGCGGCGGGTGCGCTCAGCGTGTGTCGCCGACCTCCTGCGGAGCGTCCTCGACGGGGATGTGGCGGTCGATCAGCAGCTTGAACAGTCCGCCGCCGACGAGAGCACCGACCACCGGCGCGACGATCGGCAGCCACCAGTAGGGCGTGCCGTCGCTCGTCACCCAGGCGGTGTCGTAGCCGGTGATCCAGGAGGCCAGCCGCGGCCCGAAGTCGCGGGCCGGGTTGATGGCGTAGCCGGCGTTCGCGCCCCAGGCCATGCCGATGCCCACCACCAGGATGCCGATCATGAACGGGGCCATGTTGGCCAGCGGGCCCTTGTTGCGCGGGTGGACCAGCGCGAAGATCACGAACACCAGGATCGCGGTGCCGACGACCTGGTCGAAGAACGCCGTCGTGATCGTCGTCGGGGTGCCCGGCGAGGTCGAGAAGATGCCCTGGGTCTCGGTCAGGTTCGGGTCGACCGAGCGGATGAAGTCCGCGTAGACGAACCGGACGATCAGCGCCGCGACGAACGCCCCGAGGGTCTGGGCCAGGACGAACGGGGCCACCTTGCGCCACGGGAAGCCCTCGTACACGGCGAACGCCAGCGTGACGGCCGGGTTGAGGTGTGCACCGGAGATCCGGCCGGCGACGTAGACACCGAGCATGACGCCGAAGCCCCAGGCCCAGGCGATCGAGTCGTGCCCGCCGTTGCTGCCGTCGGGCGTGGTCACGACCTGCGCGACGACGCCGACGCCGAACAGGATCAGGATCATCGTCCCGGCGAACTCGGCGCTCAGCTCGCCGAGCAGGGACGGCGCCTTCTCGGCGGTCGCCGGGGTCGCCCCTGTGGTCGGTGCCGCGGGTGCGGGAACGCCCGCGCTGTTCTCGGAGCTCGTCATCGAACCCCCTCCTGGTGAGTCCCCCTCACGGGACCGGGCGGCCCCGCCATGTGCTGCGCGACGCTAGGAGCGTGCGCGCCGGTGGGCAACGCGATCCGTTCGACGATGCCGAACGTTGCGGGTCGATCGGCCCATGATCGAGTCCGCCGGGCCCCCGGACGGCCTACGATCGCTGCGTGGCACGGGCGATCCAGTCGGTGGAGCGGGCGGCGGCGCTGCTGCGGCTGCTCGGCGGCGCGGGGCGTCCGCTGGCGCTGGCCGAGCTGGCGGCGGCGCTGGACCTGCCGCGCCCGACGGCGCACGGGCTGCTCCGCACCCTGCGGGAGGAGGGCCTGGTGGCGCAGGAGTCGTCGGGCCGCTACCTGCTGGGCGAGGGGCTGGGACGGCTGGGCACCCCGTGGGACCGGCACGACCTGCGCGCGCGGGCGATGAACTGGGCCGACGCGCTGGCGGCGGGCACCGGCTGCGCGGTCTACCTGGGCGTGCCGTCCGCCGACGGCGCCGGGGTCGACGTGGTGCACCACGTGTTCCGGCCCGACGACACGCCGCAGCGGTTGCGGACCAACACCACCCAGCCCTTGCACGCGACGGCGTGGGGTCGGTGCCTGCTCGCGTTCGCGCCGGCGTCGGTGCGGGCGGTCGAGCCGCTGGCGGCCTGGACCCGGGCGACCGTGACCGATCCGGCGGCGCTGGCCCGCGAGATGACCGCGACGCGGCGGCGCGGCTGGGCGGCCGACGCCGGCGGGTGGGAGCCGGGCGTCGGCGGGCTCGCGGTGCCGGTGCGCAGCGGGGGCGGGCTGACCGTCGCGGCGCTGGGGGTCGGCGCCCCGGTGGAGGAGCTGTTCGCCGCCGACGGCCGCGCCCGGCCGGAGGTCGTCGTCGAGCTGGTGTCCGCGGCCGCCGAGATCGCCGACGGGCTGGAAGGGCTGACGTGAGCGGCCTGTCGGCGGGGGAGCGGGTGGTGGCCGCGATCGACCAGGGGACGACGTCGACGCGCTGCCTGCTGTTCACCCGCTCGGGCCGGATGGTCGCGGTCGCCCAGCGCGAGCACCGGCAGCACTTCCCGAGCCCGGGCCGCGCCGAGCACGACGCGTCGGAGATCTGGCGGGCGGTGACCCGGGTGGTGCCCGCGGCGCTGCGCCGGGCCGGGCTGGGCCCGGAGAACGTCGTCGCGCTCGGCATCGCCAACCAGCGTGAGACGACGGTGATCTGGAACCGGCGCACCGGGGTCCCGCTGGCGCGGGCGATCACCTGGCAGGACACCCGGACCACCGACATCGTCGCCGGGCTCGCCGCCGACACCGACGCCGCCCGCTGGGCCCGGATCAGCGGGCTCGGCCCGGCGACGTACTTCGCCGGACCGCGGCTGCAGTGGCTGCTCGACCACGTGCCGGGCGCGCGCGAGGGCGCGGAACGCGGTGAGGTCCTGTTCGGGACGATGGAGTCCTGGCTGATCTGGAACCTCACCGGCGGCCCCGACGGCGGCGTGCACGTCACCGACGTCACCAACGCCAGCCGCACGATGCTGATGGACCTGCGCACGCTGGAGTGGTCCGACGCGCTGTGCTCGGCGCTGCGGGTGCCGCGGGGCATGCTGCCGACCATCGTGCCGAACGCGCGCGTCTACGGCCGGTGCGCGGGCCTGCTGGACGGGGTGCCGGTGGCCGGTGCGCTCGGCGACCAGCAGGCGGCGCTGGTGGGCCAGACCTGCTTCGCACCCGGCGAGGCGAAGTGCACCTACGGGACGGGCGCGTTCCTGCTGAAGAACACCGGCTCGCGCATCCCGGGCTCCGAGGCGGGGCTGATCCCGACCGTCGGGTACCTGTTCGGTGACCACCCGGTCTACGCACTCGAGGGCTCCATCGCGATGACCGGCTCGCTGGTGCAGTGGTTCCGCGACGCCCTGCGCATGATCTCCACGGCGGCCCGGATCGAGACGCTCGCACTGACCGTCCCGGACAACGGCGGCTGCTACGTCGTCCCCGCCTTCTCCGGGCTCTACGCCCCGCACTGGTACTCCGACGCCCGTGGCGTGATCGTCGGCCTGACCTCCTACATCGACCGCGGACACCTCGCCCGCGCGGTGCTGGAGGCGACCGCGTGGCAGACCCGCGAGGTGCTCGACGCGATGAACGCCGACTCCGGTCTGCCCGTCACCCGCCTGAAGGTCGACGGCGGCATGACCGCGAACCACCTGCTCATGCAGTGCGTCGCCGACGTCCTGGACCTCACGGTGGAACGCCCCCTGGGCTCGGAGGCGGTGTCCCTCGGCGCGGCCTACGCCGCCGGCCTGGCCGTCGGCTACTGGCCGGACCCGGAGGTACTGCGCCGCAACTGGCACCGGGCGGCCGCCTGGGAACCGACGATGGACCCCGGCCTGCGCCGCCGCGAGCACGACAACTGGCGCCGCGCGGTGCAGCGGAGCACGGGGTGGGCGCGCCCGGACTGAGCCGCGACGAGCCCGGCCCGCTCACGCGGCTCCGGCGCCCGCGTCGGCGCGTCACCCGGGCGCCGGACCGATTCGGCGCGGTCGGGACCGCGGTGCGTCCAGCCGGGACCGCCGCACCTGCTCGTCCGCCCAGCGGTCACGGTCGCGCTGCACCTGGCGCAGACCGTTGTCCGCGGCCCGCCCCACGGCGACGAGCACCCCGTCCGCCGCGCTGGCCGACAGACCGTCCAGGAGATGACGGGTGTCGTGGTCGTGGAGCGGGCGGTGCAGCACCGCCCGCGCCTCCGGCGAGGCCGCGACCACCTGCCGTCGGGCGTCGTGCGGGTCGGGATCGCGGTGGACGAGATCGCGCTCCTCGAGCCGCGCGAGGATCGCGGTGACGGCCGGCGCCCCGAGGCCCACGATCCCGGCGATCTCCGACCCGCTGAGCGTCCGGTCCCGCACCAGCGACTCGGCGACCACGAGGAGCTCGTTCAGGGTGAGATCGAGGCGTGCCGCGACCACCCGGAGCCGGTAGAGCGCGGTCAGCTCCCAGCGGGGAGGAGCGCTGCGAGCGCGGCGACCCGGTCGATCTGGTCGGGGTCGAGATCCCACGTCGGCGGAAACACTTCACGCGATGAACCATCTCCGGGAATCCATACCGGCTCGGCGGCTCCGGCCCCCGACCCGACCCCCGACCCGGCCCCCGACCCGGCCCCGGACCCGGCTCCGGCCTCGGCTCCGGCTCCCGACCCGGCTCCGGCTCCGGCCGGGATGTCACGGCCCGAGCCGGACCTGGGGATCGGACGGGGCCGGTGCCCGGAGAACCGTTCACTCCGTGAAGGGTTCTCGAACAGGGAGTCTGCCGGCGGAGGCGGGGGGTCGGCGGTCACCGGGTCGAGATACCACGCGGGCGGGCCGGACGGACCGGAATGCGGCGCGACCCTTCACGGTCGCGATCGCCGGACCACGTGGACACGCACCCCGGAGCCCGGGCGTCGCCGCCGCGCGGAGCAGCGTTCAGCGGGTGAACGCCCCGGCGCCGGTGAGGTCGGCGGTGCGGCTCTCGTGCAGGCCCCGGACGCAGAGGCCGGACACGGCCGCCAGGCCGGCGATCAGCAGCGACACCGGCCAGGACGCGCCGGTCGTGGCGACCAGGCTCGTCGCGAGCAGTGGTGTGATGCCGCACGACGGTCGACCGTCAATGGTCGACCGCGCCCCTGGGACGGCGTGACGTGAGCTCAGCGACCCTGCCGCGGGGTGATGACCCAGGTCCGGTCGCCCGTGAGCTCGCGCAGCTGCGCGACCCGGGCGACGACGTTGCGCAGCTCGACGTAGAGCGGCGAGAGCAGCAGGTACCCCAGGAACCAGCCGGGCCGGCGCAGCTCCGGCGGCGCCGCCTGCCAGGCGAGCAGCGTCTGGCCCGGGCCGACGGCGAGGGTGTAGACCGTCGTCGCCAGCAGCAGCGGCACGACCTCGCCGGGGCCGTGGTGGTGCAGGCCGAACGCCAGCACCGGCACCATCGCCAGGGTCACCCACGGGCACAGTTCCCGCCAGCCCAGCAGGAACAGCAGCCCGAGCCGGGCGCGCGCGGGCAGCCCGCGGGTGCGCAGCGCGGTGCGCAGGTGCCGTCGCGAGACCTGGAACCAGCCCTGTGCCCAGCGCAGCCGCTGGTGCCACCAGGCGCGCACGGTCAGCGGGGCGAGCTCGCGCGAGAGCAGGCCCGGGTCGACGACGCAGCGCCGCCCGGCCAGCAGCGCGCGGACCGATGCGTCGATGTCCTCGGTCAGCATCTGCGCCTCCATCCGGGTCGCGCGCAACGCCTCGGTCCGCCAGTACCCGTTGGAGCCGCAGAACAGGCCGAACCCGAACAGCCCGGCCCGCCCGGGGTGGCTCACGCCGTAGATGCAGGTGAACTCCACCGAGACCGTCCGGGCGACCCAGGACGCCGTGCCGTTGCGGACGCTGCAGTGCCCCTGCACGACGTCGGCGCCGTGCGACAGCGCCCGCCAGGCCCGGCGCAGCGCGTCGGGTGCCGGGTGGTGGTCGGCGTCGAGGATGCCGGTGACCTCGCCGTCGGCGGCCCGCAGCGCCGCGTTCACGTTCTGTGCCTTCGTGGTCGAGTCCGCCACCTCGACGACGACCAGCCGCGGGTCGGCCGCGGCGAGGGTCCGCAGCTGCGCCTCCACCGGCTGCGGCCCGGAGGTGTTGTAGGCGACGACGACGGTCAGCGGCCCGGGATAGTCCTGGGCCAGGGCGTGCGAGACGGTGTCGAGGATGGTCCCGGCCTCGTTCGGCAGGTACGCCGGGACGACCAGCACCGCGGGCGGCCACGGCGCGGCGGGCGCCGCCGGGGGACGGTACGGGCGCAGTGCGCGCAGGCCCTCCAGCCACACCGTCGTCGCCGTCATGACCAGGGCCGCGACGACGACCAGGTACGCCGGCCTGGTCAGGTCGGTCCCGAGCCGCCAGGCCGCGTCCAGCACCAGCAGCGGGAGACCGACCCCGGCCGCGGTCGTCGCGAGGATCTGGACCGGGGTGCGGAGCAGGTCGCGCAGCCGTCGGCGGGCCACGGGTGCCGGCCGGTGCGCCGGGCGCCGGCCGCCGTCGGACGGGACCGGCGGGACCGGCAGGACCGGTGGTGCGGCCGGTCCTGCCGGGCCGGGCGCGGGGAGCGGCGGGTCGGCGGGCCGGTCGTCGAGGGGCGGGGGCATGGCCCGGCCACGCTAGCCGGGAGGCACTTTGCGTGATGATCATGTCACGCAGAGTGTGTCCGTGTGGGTGAGCCGGCGCTGCTCGCCATCCTCCGATCCCCCCGACTAGCGTCGCGGTCATGAACGACACCGCCGTCGCCGCCGGGCGCCTCGCCCGAGGGCTGGAGCCACTGCACTCCCAGGTCTACTTCGCCGCCGCGGCCGAACCGGCCTACACCGCCGCGGGGCTGGAGCCGGGCCGGATGAGCTACTTCGCCCCGCGCGCCGCGCCCATGGGCGCGGTCGGGCCGTCGGTGGTCACCGCGACGTTCTACAACTTCTCCCCGCGGCTGGTCGCGAAGTCGGTCCCGCGGGCCTGGGAGCTGGCGTCCCCCTCGGATCTGCTCGACGTGCGGTTCGTCGTCGCCGACGCCTCGCTGCGCCGCACCCTGGGCGACGACGCCGTCGCCTCGCCCGAGATGGCCGAGGCCGCCGGGCTGGCCCGGACCGCGGCCGAGGCCGTCACCCCCGACGGGCGTCCGCTCGCCGCCGGGCACCTCGACGTGCCCTGGCCGACCGCGCCGCACCTGGTCCTCTGGCACGCGTTGTCGATCCTGCGCGAGCACCGCGGCGACGGGCACATCGCGCTGCTGGTCGAGGCCGGGCTGTCCGGGCTGGAGGCCCTGGTCACCGCGACCGCGACGGGCACCGGGTTCACCGTGGCCTTCGCCCGCGGCAGCCGCGGCTGGTCGGCCGCCGAGTGGAACGCCGCCGTCGCCGGACTCGCCGACCGCGGCCTGCTGCAGCCGGCCGACACGGCCGGGGACGACGCCGTCGAACCGGTCCTGACCGAGGAGGGCACGGCGCTGCGCAAGCGGATCGAGAACGACACCCACCACCTCGGCGCCGCGCCGTGGACGGCACTCGGCACCGACGGGGCCGCGCGGCTCGGGGAGCTCGGCGGGGCGTTCGTCCGGACTGCTCTGGCGAACGGCGCGTTCCCCGCCGAGGGGGTCTTCGCGGCGCGTCCGAAGGGCTGATCGTCGTCCGCGCCCGGCCTCACGACGGGCGCGGTGTCCTGACTGCCCGATATGGTGCGCTCCGCGACCGGCCACAGTGGCCGGCGCGGTGACCTGCAGGAGGACCTCCGGTGCTCGAGATCAGCGGCCTCGAATGGGCCGTCACGATCGGCGTGATCGTCGCGCTGCTCGCGTTGGACCTCGTCCTGGGCTGGCTGCGGCCGCACCGGGTGGGATTCACCGAGGCCACCGCGTGGTCGGTGTTCTACATCGCGATCGCGATCGTGTTCGGGCTGGTGTTCGCGACGATGCACGGCTGGGACTTCGGCACCCAGTACTTCACCGGCTACATCGTCGAGAAGAGCCTGTCGGTCGACAACCTCTTCGTCTTCGTCGTGATCATGACGACGTTCGCGGTCCCGGAGGAGCACCAGCACAAGGTGCTGACCTTCGGCATCGTGCTCGCCCTGATCATGCGTGCGATCTTCATCGCGGTCGGGGCGACGCTGCTCAACCTGTTCTCGTTCATGTTCCTGGTCTTCGGTCTGCTGCTCCTGTGGACCGCGGTGCAGCTCTACCGGCACAAGGACGAGGACCCCGACATCGAGGACAACATGGTCGTGAGGGGCGCGCGCAGGCTCTTCCCGGTCACCGAGGAGTACCACGGCGGGAAGCTGTTCACCCGGGACAACGGCCGCCGGGTCGCGACCCCGATGTTCATCGTGCTGGTCTCGATCGGCGGTATCGACCTGCTGTTCGCGCTGGACTCGATCCCCGCGGTGTTCGGGGTGACGCAGGAGGCGTTCATCGTCTTCACCGCCAACGCCTTCGCGCTGCTCGGTCTGCGGGCGTTGTTCTTCCTGGTCAAGGGTCTGCTGGACCGGCTGGTCTACCTGTCGGCCGGGCTCGCGGTCATCCTCGGGTTCATCGGCGTGAAGCTGATCCTGCACTGGCTGCACGTCGACATCTCGCCGGCCGTGCCCGAGATCCCGACCATGGTCAGCCTCGTCGTGATCCTGGGGATCCTCGCGATCGTCACCGTCGCCAGCCTGATCAAGACCAAGGGCGACCCGACGGCGACCGCGCACGCCGGGTCGCTGCGGGCCCGCAAGGAACGCCCCGAGCAGCGCGACTGAGCCGGTCCGGCCGGCCCGGCGCTCAGCCGGGCAGGCCGGCCAGGCCGGGCCCGCCGAGCGGGGTGACCTCGATGTAGTCCGGCGGAGCGGTGAGCAGCGCCAGCACGTCGCCGAGCCCGCTCTCGCCGATGTCGCGGCTCAGCGCCGCCTCCGACGACGCGGCGTCGGACCACATCTCGGTGACCCAGACGACGTCGGGCTCGTCGGGGGTGGCGTTCACGACGTAGGCGAGGCAGCCGGGCTGGGCGGCCATGTCGTCGGCGACCCGCAGCAGCGCGCCCGCCAGCTCGGTCCCCTGCCCCTCCAGGGCCACCATCCGCACGTACCGGCCGACCCGCTCGCTCGTGTCCACGGCGGCGACCGTAGACGGCCGGTCCGGGCCCCCGGGGGTCGGGGCGGGCTCTGCGCTGCCCATCCAGGACAGGACCCGACCGCGATCGGCGGCACACTGGTCGTCGTGATGGGGACATCGGCGCGGCTGCTGCGCCTGCTCGGGCTGCTGCAGGTGCCGCGCGACTGGACGGGGCCCGCCCTGGCCGAGCGCCTGGAGGTCGACGTGCGCACCGTCCGCCGCGACGTCGACAAGCTCCGCACCCTCGGGTACCCGGTCCACTCCACACCCGGGGTGACCGGCGGCTACCGGCTCGGCGCCGGGGCCGCGCTGCCACCCCTGCTGCTCGACGACGACGAGGCCGTCGCCGTCGCGGTCGGGCTGCGGACCGCCGCGGGCGGGTCGGTCTCGGGCATCGAGGAGACCTCGGTCCGTGCCCTGGCCAAGCTGGAGCAGGTCCTGCCGAACCGGCTGCGCCGGCGCGTCGCCGCGCTGGGCACCGCGACCTCGACACTCGCCGCGCGCGGCCCGACCGTCGACGCGGACGTGCTGTCCGCGCTGGCCGCCGCCTGCCGCGACCACGAGGTCCTCCGGTTCGACTACGTCGCGGGGGACGGGACCGAGACCCGCCGCATCGCCGAGCCGGAGGGGCTCGTGCACACCGGGCGCCGCTGGTACCTCGTCGCCTGGGACACCGGCCGCGACGACCGCCGCACCTTCCGGGTGGACCGGATGCGGCCGAAGCTGCTGGCCGGGCCGCGCTTCACCCCGCGCCCGGAACCGGAGGGCGGGATCGCCGCGTTCGCCCAGCGCGGCATCTCCTCCGGCGCCTACCCGCACCGGGCACGGATCGTGTTCCACGCCCCGGCGGAGCGGATCGCCGAGCACGTCACCCCGGCGTCGGGGATCGTGACCGACCTGGGCGGGGACCGCTGCGAGCTCGCGGCCGGGGCCTGGACACTGGAGTCGCTGGCGGTATGGCTGTGCTTCTTCGGCGTCGACTTCGAGGTGGTCGAACCGGTCGAGCTGGTCGAGCACCTCGACGCGGTCGCCGCCCGCCTCGGCCGGGCCGCGGACCACGCGCGTACGGGCGGCGCGGGCTGACCCGGTGCCCGCGCCGGAGCCGGGGGCGGGGTGTCCCCGGGGCGGCGGGGCGGGCCGCTCAGACCAGCGCGCGGACCGCGCCCACGGGCGTGCCGTGGCCGAGCACGTCGGTACGGGTCGCCTCGGTGAGCGCGGCCGACCCGGCGCCGAGGGACTCCAGCACCGCGCGGGCGACGACCGGCAGCGGCCGCGGCGACCCGTCCAGCACGGTGACGGCGAACGCCCGCCCGTCGGGCAGCGCCGCCGCCAGCACACCCTCGGCGCCGTCCTTGGCGACCAGGCCCGGCACCGCGCCGGCGAGCCGGGTCACCGGCCGGTCCGTGCCGGCGACCCACCACGGGTGCGCGCGGACCGCGGCCCCGACCCGCCCCTCGACGGTGCCCGGGGCGGCCGTCGCCAGCGTCGCGAAGGCCCGGGCCAGCCCGGCCGGGGTGCTGCCGAACAGCGGCGCGCCGCAGCCGTCGACGGTGGTGACCCCGACCGGCACCCCGGTCAGCTCGGCGACGGTGTCCCGGACCAGCCGCTGCAGCGGGTGCGCAGGGTCGCGGTAGCCGGCCGTCGGCCAGCCCGCGGCCACACACGCGGCGAGCATCCCGGCGTGCTTGCCCGAACAGTTCTGCAGCACCGGCGACGGCGACGTCCCCGCCGCGCGGGCCTCCGCGGCGGCCGCCGCCCCCAGCGGCAGGTCCGGGGTGTTGTCCAGGTCGGTCTCGTCGAGTCCGGCGCCGGCGAGGATGCGCCGCACGCCGTCGACGTGGCCGGGCTCGCCGGAGTGCGAGGCACAGGCCAGCGCGAGCAGCTCCCCGTCGAGGTCCAGCCCGGCTCGCAGCATCGCCACCGCCTGCACCGGCTTGAGCGCCGAGCGCGGCAGGAATGGGACGTCCGGGTCGCCGCAGCCGGTCACGGTGCCGTCGGGGTGGTACACCGCCACGGTGCCCAGGTGCACCGACTCGGCGGTGCCCTGCCGCTCGACGACGGCCAGTGGGACGGCGGCGGCGAGGACGGGCGGGACGACCATGTCAGCTCGCCGAGCGGTTGTCCTGCCCGCCGAGGAAGTTGAACCGGGGGAGCGGTCGCCGGCACAGGAAGGTGCGGGCGGGCGGCGGGTTGCGCCACTCGGTCGCGGTCTCCACGACCTCGTCGAAGTGGGTGTCGAGCAGGTCGCGCAGCACCCGCACCCGGTTCGGCAGCGCCATCCAGGTGATGATCATGCTCATCACCCCGCCCGGGGCCAGCCGGCGCGCGATCGTCCCCATGACCTGCAGGCGCAGGGTCTGCGGGAACACCGCCCACGGCAGGGTCGAGACGAACGCATCGACCTCGGTGATGCCGGCCTCGTCGAGGATCCGGTCCAGGTCGGCGACGTCGCCCTGCACGACCTCCAGCCACGGCTTGTGCCGGCGCAGGTGGGCGACAAGCTCCTCGTCGATCTCGATCGCGAGGTAGCGCGCGTGCGGGCCGAGGCGCTCGCGGATCGGCTCGGCGAGCACGCCCGGCCCCGCGCCCAGCTCGACGACGACGCCGTTCGTGCCGCGCGGCACCACCCCGGCGAGCTGGCGGCACAGCCGCCGCCCGGTCAGGAACGGGGTCGCGAGCTGGTCCATCTTCGAGAACGAGCGCTTGAAGAAGACGGCGTGGTCGGGTCGGGCCATGCGCACCATCGTGGCGGCCGCGGGCTCCGCGGTCATGTCGGGGCGACCCGGGTCACTCCGCCGCGGCCGCGACGACCGTGTGTCCTGCCGTGTGTCCTGCGGTGTCGGTCCTGTTAAGCACGACGGCAGGGGCTTTCGTACACGCTGGATCCACCGTATACAGAACGCATGGCATCGGATGACGCGCTGGTCGACGCCCTGCGTCGCGCGATCGTGGAGGGTGTGTACCCGCCCGGTCACCGGCTGGTGCAGGAGGAGCTCGCAGACCGCTACGGCGTGAGCCGCATCCCGCTGCGGGAGGCGCTGCGCACCCTGGTGGGGGAGGGGCTGCTGCGCAGCGAGCCCGGGCGCGGCACCTTCGTCACCGAGCTGGACCTGGCCGAGATCGACGAGATCTACGACCTGCGCCGGATGGTCGAGCCCAGCTTCGCCCCGCACGTCGCGGAACGGGTGTCGCGGCGCGACGTCGCCCGCTTCGACGGCATGGCCGGCGAGATGGACCGGGTCACCGACACCGGTGCCGCCGCCTGGTCGCGCACCAACCTCGCGTTCCACCTGGACATGTACCGGCTCGCCGGCCTGCCGCTGCGCTACGAGCTGATCTCCCAGCTCTACCACCGCCTGGAGCCCTACTCCCGGTTCTACGTGCACGGCACCGGCGCCTACGACCGCGTGCAGGACGAGCACCGCGGGATGGTCCAGGCACTGGCCGACGGCGACGCCGCCGAGCTCCGCCGTCTCGTGCTCGCCCACATCGACGGCGGCCAGGACGGGTTGCACGCGGCCTGGTCGGCCGACCGCGGCGAGCTGTCGGCGTTCTGGGCCGGACGGGACGCCCGGTGATCGCGCTGAACACCGACGTCGGAGAGGGCTTCGGCGCCTGGGTGCCGGACGACCGCCCGCTGCTCGACGTCGTCGACGCCGCCAACGTCGCCTGCGGCTTCCACGCCGGAGACCCGGACGTCATGCGCCGCACCTGCGACGACTGCGCGGCCCGCGGCGTGGCGGTCGGGGCCCACGTCTCCTACCGCGACCTCGCCGGGTTCGGCCGCCGCTTCGTCGACGTCGCCCGCGACACGCTGGTCAACGACGTCGTCTACCAGATCGGCGCGCTCTCGGTGTTCGCCGCGGCGGCCGGCACCCGGGTCGGGTACGTCAAGGCGCACGGCGCGCTCTACCACGCCACCGGCACCCACCCCGACCACGCCGACGCGCTCGTCGAGGCGGTCCGGCTCGTCGACCCGGGCCTGCCGTTGCTGTGCCTGCCCGGCACCGAGGTGTGGGAGCGCGCGCTCGCGGCCGGTCTCGGCCCGCGCGCCGAGGCGTTCCTCGACCGCGGCTACACCGCGGCCGGGGGTCTCGTCCCGCGCGGACGGCCCGGTGACCTGGTCCGTGACCCCGCCGAGGCCGCCGCCCGCGCCGTCTCGGTCGCCCGGGACGGGACGGTCACCGCCGTCGACGGGACCGTCGTCAGCGTCCGCCCGCCCGACGGCGCGGTCGCCGCGCTGTGCGTGCACGGCGACACCCCCGGCGCCGACGCCCTGGCCCGCGCCGCCCGCGACGCCCTGTCCGCCGCCGGGATCGGCTGCGGCGCGGGCCCGCTCGCCGGGGCTGCCCGGTGACCGCGCCCGCCGTGCACCGCGCCGGCGACCGGTCCTGGATCGTGGACTGCCTCCCCGGGACCGTGCGCGCGGTCGCCGACGGCGCCGCGGCCGACGGCTGGGACGCCTGGGTGACCGACGTCGTCCCGGCCGCGGCCACCGTGCTCGTCGTCGCCCGCCCCGGCACCCGGATGGCCGCGCTGCGCCGCCACCTGCGCACCCTCGCCACCGGCGCCGCCGCCACCACCGTCACCGACGCGGGCACCCCCGTCCCGTCGGCCCGGACGGTCGAGGTCGGCGTCCGCTACGACGGCGCCGACCTGCCCGCCGTCGCCGACCGGCTCGGGACCACCCCGGCCGAGGTCGCCTGGGCGCATGCCGCCGCGACCCACCAGGTCGGCTTCTTCGGCTTCGCCCCCGGGTTCGCCTACCTCGACGGGCTCCCCGACGCGCTGCGGCTGCCGCGGCTGTCCACCCCACGGCCCCGGGTGGAGGCCGGTGTGGTCGCGATCGCCGGGAACCAGACCGTCGTGTACCCGGGTGGGACGCCCGGTGGCTGGCACCAGATCGGCACGACCACGGCGGTCCTCTGGGACGTCGACGCCACCCCGCCCAACCGGCTCGGGCTCGGCGACCGCGTCCGCTTCGTGGAGGTGCCCGCATGACCGCGCTGCTCGACCCGCCCGCCCGCGCCGCCACCGTCCCGCCCGCCGCGGGACCCGCCCCCGGCCCGCGGCTGCGGGTGCTCGACGCCCGGCCGGGCGCCAGCGTGCAGGACCCGGGCCGCCCCGGGCTCGCGCACCTCGGCGTCACCGCGTCCGGGCCGGTCGACCGGGCCGCCTTCGCCACCGCGAACCGGCTGGTCGGCAACCGGCCCGGAGAGGCCGCCGTCGAGGTCACCCTGGGCGGTCTCGCGGTCGTCCTCGACGTGCCGCGCTGGGTCGCGGTCACCGGCGCCCCGGTCCCGGTCACCCTCGACGGCCGCCCGGTCGCCGACCCCCGCTGCGTGCGGGTCCCGGCCGGCGCACGGCTGCGGCTCGGCACCCCGCCGCGCGGGCTGCGCAGCTACCTCGCCGTCGGCGGCGGGGTCCGACCCGCCCCCGTGCTCGGGTCCCGCGCCCGGGACTCGCTGACCGGGCTCGGCCCGCCCGCCGTCGCCCCGGGCGTCGACCTGCCGCTCGGCCCCGTGCCGGGCGAGCCGCCCGCCGTGCCGGTCGAGCTCGCCGCGCCCCGGCTGCCCGGTCCCGCGACCCGGGTCCGGTTCCACTGGGGCCCCCGCGACGGCGTCCTCGGCCCCGCCGACCGCGCCCTGCTCCGGCACGCCCCGTGGCGCGTCTCCGGGCACTGCGACCGGGTCGGCATCCGGCTCACCGGCGCCACCCTCGCCGTCGGCGACCGATCGCTGCCCAGCGAGGGCGTGCCGCTCGGCGCGGTCCAGGTCCCGCCATCGGGCGAGCCCATCCTGTTCCTCGCCGATCACCCCGTGACCGGCGGCTACCCGGTGGTCGGCGTCGTCGCCGACGCCGACATCGACCTCCTCGGCCAGCTCCGGCCCGGGGACCCCCTGCGTCTGGACGCCATCCCGTCCCGGCGCGACACCGAAGGATGAGAGGTACCCCTGTGTCCGCACCGACCACGGAACCCGCCGCGATCGTCACCTCCGTGCGCCGCCGTTCCACCTGGCGATCCCGGTGGACGACATCGAGGCGGCCCGCGAGTTCTACGGCACCCTGCTCGGCTTCCCCCGCGGCCGCTCCGCCGAGCGCTGGACCGACTGGAACGTCGCCGGCCACCAGGTCGTCACCCACCAGGTCGGCGAGCCGTCGGACACCCCGCGCGCGGGCGTCGCCGGCACCAACCCCGTCGACGGCCACGACGTGCCGGTCCCGCACTTCGGGCTCGTGCTGAGCGTCCCGGAGTTCCGCGCACTGGCCGAGCGGCTGACCGCCGCCGGCACGCAGTTCGTCATCGAGCCGTACGTGCGGTTCGAGGGGGAGCCGGGAGAGCAGTGGACGATGTTCTTCCTCGACCCCGCGGGCAACGCGCTCGAGTTCAAGGCCTTCGCCGACCCCGAGCAGCTGTTCGCCGTCTGATCCCCACACGGTCGCGGCCCGTCCCCGGACGGGCCCGCGGCCGGGGTCATCGGCGGGATGCCGCCCGCCGATGACCCGCTGAGCCACCGGTGTCGCCGTCTCGCGCACGCCGGGTCTTCTCCGCCCACACACCGCGATCACGCCTGCCCGCAGCAGCGGGACCTCCACCGGGAGACACCCATGACCCTATCAAGCGACGCCCCCACCGGGCGGGCCGCCGAGAGTCCCTCCACCCCGTCGCCGAGCCCGGCCCGGTCCCGCCGCGCGGCGCTCGCCGCCGCGTCCGGGACCGCCGTCGAGTACTACGAGTTCGGCGTCTACGGCTACCTCGCCGTCGTCATCGGGCCGCTGTTCTTCCCCGGCGCCGACCCGGTCGCCTCACTGCTGTCGACGCTGGCGGTGTTCGGCAGCGCGTTCCTCATGCGCCCGCTCGGCGGCATCGTCCTCGGCCGGCTCGGCGACCGCCTGGGCCGCAAGCCGGTCCTGGTGTTCACGATCACCGGGATGGGCACCGCGACCGCCCTGGTCGGGCTGCTGCCGACCGCGGCCACCGCGGGCCTGCTCGCCCCCGCCCTGCTGGTCCTCGCCCGGCTCGCCCAGGGCTTCTTCGCCGGCGGTGAGGTGACCGGGTCGGCCACCTATCTCGCCGAGTCCTCCCCGGCGGGCCGACGCGGCTTCTTCGGGTCCTTCACGCCGGTCGGGGTCGCGCTCGGCGGCGGCACCGCCGCCCTGGTCGCGGGGGTCACCTCGACCCTGCTGACCGCCGAGCAGCTGAGCGCGTTCGGCTGGCGGATCCCGTTCCTGCTCGCGCTGCCGCTGGTGGTGCTCACCCTGGTCGCCCGGCACCGGCTGGAGGACTCCGAGGAGTTCGAGCAGAGCCGCGTGGCGGGCGAGCTGCCCAAGGCCCCGGTGCGGGAGGTGCTCACCCACCACCGGCGCGCGCTGGTGACCGTGCTGCTGCTGGCCACCGGGTCGAACGCGGGCTACTGGATCGGCCTGATCTTCATGAACATCTACCTGACCTCGGAGCTGGGCTACCCGAAGTCGAGCACGTTCTGGCTGATGGCCGCGATCGGGCTGTTCGT
The DNA here is from genome assembly GCF_008369905.1 of Pseudonocardia sp. EV170527-09. NCBI lineage: Bacteria > Bacillati > Actinomycetota > Actinomycetes > Pseudonocardiales > Pseudonocardiaceae > Pseudonocardia > Pseudonocardia sp. EV170527-09. The sequence continues at coordinate 6,221 of NZ_VRMC01000027.1, read as the reverse complement.
GGCGTGCCTGATGCCGCTCGCCGGAGCGTTGTCGGACCGCTACGGCCGCAAGAAGCTCATCGTCGCCGGGTTCCTCGGCTACTCCGTGCTGATCCTCCCGACGATGGCGTTGATGGGCACCGGCGACTTCACCCTGGCCGTCCTCGGCATGTTCCTGCTGGCCCTGCCGATGCCGGTCGTGCAGGCCGTCACCTACCCGACCTACGCCGAGCAGTTCCCGACCCGGGTCCGCTACACCGGCCTGTCCCTGGCCTTCAACGGCGGGACGATCATCGGCGGCGGTCTCACCCCGTTCCTCGCGACCTGGCTGACCTCGGTCACCGGTGACCCGCTCGCACCCGGCTATCTGCTGATGGTCGCGACGGTCGTCGCACTGCTGACCCTGCTCACCGTCCGCGAGACCGCCCGCCGGGAGCTGGCCCGGTGACCGCCGCGACGACGGCGCCCGCTACCCCGGCCGAGCTGCGCGCCCTGGCCGCCGCCGGGAGCTGGACCGAGCCCACCGCGGGCCTGTTCGGTGGGTACCAACAGGCCAACCTGGTGGTGGTACCGCAGTCGACGGCGTACGACTTCCTGCTCTTCTGCGTGCGGAACCCGACGCCGTGCCCGCTGCTCGGCGTCGGCGACACCGGCGACCCGGTCGTCACCGTCGGGGACACCCGGGTCGACGTCCGCACCGACTTCCCGCGTTACCGGACCTGGCTCCACGGGGTCGAGGACGGCGAGCCGACCGACCTGCGCGACCGGTGGCGCGCGGACTCGGTGGCGTTCCTGCTCGGGTGCAGCCACACCTTCGAGGAGCCCCTGGAACGGGCCGGGGTCCCGGTGCGGCGCAACCCGCGCTCGTCCGCGCCCGCGGTGTACGTCACGACCCGCCCGACCGTGCCCGCGGGCCGGGTGCACGGACCGCTGGTGGTGAGCATGCGCGCGGTGCCCGCCGCGCTCGTCGACCGGGCCGTCGAGGTGACGGCGCGCTACCCGACCGGGCACGGCGCGCCGGTGCACGTCGGGGACCCCGCCGCGATCGGGATCTCCGATCTGGCCCGGCCGGACTTCGGGCCGGAGCCGGTGGTCGAGGAGGGTGACGTGCCGGTCTTCTGGGCCTGCGGGGTCACCCCGCAGCTGGCCCTGCCCGGCTGCGGTGCCGAGTACGTGTTCACCCACGCGGCCGGACACATGGTCGTGCTGGACCACTCCGTCGACGCCGCCGCGGGCGCCGCTCCGCGCGGATGACGCCGCCGTCCCCCGCTCAGGCCGCGCGGGCGGGGGACGACGGTCCCGCGGGGAACAGCGCCGCGACCCGGGCCGCGGAGGCGTGCGCCCGCGCCGTGGTCCCCAGTACGCCCAGCACCACGACCGCGACGGTCAGCGGCACCACGACCGCCCACGCCGTCGCGACCCCGGCGGCGGTGCTCGCCGCGGTGGCGACCACGGTCCCGCTGATCGCGACGCCGAACGACTGCCCGGCCTGCCTGCTCGTCGAGGCCACCGCCGCGGCGACGCCGGCCCGCTCGGGCGGCATCCCGTTCACCGCCGTGTTCGTGATCGGCGGGTTGAGCAGCGCGAACCCGCAGCCGAACACCCCGTGCGCGACGAGCACGACCCACAGTGGGGTGGCGGGGGAGAGCTGGGAGAAGGTCAGCGCGACCGCCACCATCGCCGTCCCGCCGAGGACGAGCGGCAGCCGGGCCCCGCGTGCGGCGACCATCCGCCCGGCCAGCGGCGCGACCACCGTCGTCGCGACGGCGGCCGGCAGCAGGGTCAGCCCGGCCTGCAGGGCGCTGAGCCCCCGCACGTCCTGCAGGTAGAGCGCGGACAGGAACAGCAGCGAGCCGAACGCCGCGAACGCGCAGACCGCGATCACCGTCGCCGAGGTGAACGGGGCGCTCCGGAAGAACCGCAGCTCCACCAGGGGTTCGGGATGCCGCCGCTCCCAGACGACCAGCAGGACCAGCGCGACGACGGCCAGCGTCACCAGCCCGAGCACCCCCGCCGACGACCAGCCCAGCCGCGGCCCCTCGATCACCGCCGCCACCGTCGACCCGAGCAGCGCCACCACCAGGAGCTGGCCCACCGGGTCGGCCCGCCGCGGACGGGCGGCCCGCGACTCCGGGACGAGCCGCGCCGTCAGGACCCACGCCGCCAGCACCACGGGGATGTTCACCCAGAAGATCGCCCGCCAGCCGACGGTGTCCACGAGCAGCCCGCCGAGCACCGGGCCGAGGCCCAGCGAGATGCCGACCATCGCGCCCCACACCCCGATCGCGCGGGCCCGCTCCCGGACGTCGGCGAAGACGTTGGTGATGATCGACATGGCGACCGGGTTGAGCATCGCGCCGCCGAGGGCCTGCACCACCCGCGCCCCGATCAGCCAGCCGACCGTCGGAGCCAGGCTGCACAGCAGCGACCCGATGCCGAACACGACGAGCCCGGTCCGGAAGACGCGGCGGCGCCCGACCCGGTCCGCCGTCGCGCCGGCCAGCATCAGGAAGCAGGCCAGGACGACGGTGTAGGCGTCGACGGTCCACTGCAGCTCGGTGATCGAGGCGCGCAGGTCCGCGACGAGCGCGGGCAGCGCCACGTTGATGATCGTGACGTCCATCGAGACGATCAGGATGCTGGTGCAGAGCACGGCCAGGATCAGCAGCCGGTGCCGGCGTCCGGCGGGACCGGCCGGTACGACGACGTCGTTCCCCACGGCATCTCCTTGTCCGGAGCTAACGAACTGGGGTCGACGATAGCCTGCCCCGCGGTGCCGGGTGCTCCCCTGATGGCTACAGATGGGTGGCGTAGAAGCCGGCGAGACGGTCGACCGCGGCGTCGACGTAGGTGGGCTCGTCGTACATCTCGTAGTGGCCCGCCCCGTCGACCACCATGAGGTCCACGGGGTTCGGGGCCATCTCCCAGAGCCGCATGCCGGCCTCGTAGGAGCCGGTGGTGCCGACGCGACCGGCGAGAACGACCTGCAGGGGTTGGGTCATGAGCGGGTCGACCAGGTGGAACGCGTCGTACCCGAGGAGCAGGGAGTCCCCCCGTGCGAGGCGACGGTTCGTCGAGTACTCGCTCCCGCCCCGTTCGGTGCGGTAGTACCGGATCGCCTGCGTCGTGTCGATGTCGTCCACTCCGAGCGCGGCGGCCTCCTCGGCGTCGTCGGGGAGCCACTTCTCGCGGGTGAGGTCCCCGGCGTGGTTCTCGGCCGAACGGGCGTCCGCCATCGCGTCGAGTGCGGCGCCGGGGCCGTCGGACGCGAAGTCGCGGAACGCGGTGCCGATGTTCACCGGGACGACCACGCCCACCGCCCTGATGCGGTGGTCGGTGCGGGCGGTGTGGACGGCGTACCCGCCACCGGCGCAGATGCCCAGCACGCCGATGCGCCGGGGGTCGATGCCGGCCGTGGTGTCGAGCGCGTCGAGTGCGTAGCTGATGTCCTCGCCCCGCCGGTACGGGTCCTCGAGGTCGCGCGGCTCGCCACCACTGCGGCCCTGGTGGGCGGGGTCGAGGACGAGCGCGGCGATGCCGCGGTCGGCGAGGCGGCGGGCGTAGTGGGCGCCGATCTGCTCCTTGACGCTGCTGCCCGGGGTCGACAGCACCACGGCACGCCGGGGAGCCGACCCGTCGGTGCCGGGGGGCAGGTGGAGGTCGGCGGCGAGCTGGATGGGCCCGCGCGGGATCGTGATGTGTTGCAGTGGCACGGGAGCCCCTCCGTCTAGGGTCGACAGCGTCGAAGTTCGACATGCAGGTAGTTCGACTTTGACTCTGTTCGACATCGTACGGAATGGGAGGCCCTCGTGTCGGTCGACGCCGCGCAGCTGTGGTCGCTGAACCATCGGCTGCTGACCGTCGTGCTGGAGGAGTGCGTCGCCGACCTGGCGGAGCTGGGCCTGGAGACGAAGGAGTTCTTCGTCCTCGCCGAGGTCGCCACGTCCCCCTACCCGGCCCAGCTCGCCGCGACGCTGGTCATCCCGAAGGCGAGCGTGACGGCGTACGTGCGCACCCTGGTCGGCCTCGGCTACCTGCGCCGGGAGATCGACGACGCCGATCTGCGCCGCCACCGGCTCGTCCTGACCGCCGAGGGGGAGGCCGCCCGCGACCGGGCGCTCGCCGCGCTGGCGCGGGAGTTCGACCGCAGGCTCGCGCGGATCCCGCCGCAGGACCGGGCCGAGCTGGCACGGATCCTGCTCGCCCTGCTCGGACCGGTGGAGTAGACCGCCGGGGCCGGGACCTCGCAGGATCTCGTCGGGGGCCGGCAGTCCCGTGGCCCGCTAGCCTCGCAGCTGCCCGCCGACGTCGCCGTGGAGCTCGTCCGGAAGGTCGACGACCGCGCGGCGGCGGCCGTCGCGGCGCACCCGGACCGCTTCGCCGCCTTCGCCGCGCTGCCGACTGCCGTGCCGGACGCCGCCGCCGACGAGCTCGACCGCGCCGTCGGTGAGCTCGGGTTCGTCGGATCCATGATCAACGGCCGGACCGGGGACGGGTTCCTCGACGAGCCCCGGTTCGACCCCGTCCTGCGGCGGTCGGCGGAGCTGCGGGTGCCCATCTACCTGCACCCGGGCGTCCCGCCGGTCGAGACCTCCCGGTCGAACTACGAGGGCGGGCTGGCCCGATCGTCACGGCCCGGCTGCAGACGAGTGCCTGGGGCGGCCACTGGGGCGAGATGGTCCCCTTCTACCTCGAGCGGATCGAGGAGGCCCTGCCGTAGCGGATCACCCGCCTGGACCGTCCGGTCGGGGACTACTTCCGGGAGAACGTCCACATCACCCCGAGCGGGATGTTCAACCAGGCCCAGCTCCGGTTCTGCGTCGAGACGGTCGGGGTGGACCGGATCATGTTCAGCGTCGACTACCCGATGCTGGGCAACGACGGCGCCCGGGCGTTCCTCCGCGAGGCGGACCTGCCCCCGCTCGCGATGGAGAAGATCGCCCACCTCAACGCCGAACGGCTGCTGGCCCTGCCGAGCTGAGCACGGCCGGGAACCGTCGGCACCATGAGCTGCAGGGGCCAGGACGAGCTGTGGGGGCAGGACGATGACGTCCTACCCCCACAGAATCGGTGGTGCGCCGTCAGGGACTTGAACCCCGAACCCGCTGGTTAAGAGCCAGCTGCTCTGCCAATTGAGCTAACGGCGCGTGCTATTCGGTTGTGATCGTGCGTGCGCCGTCAGGGACTCGAACCCCGAACCCGCTGGTTAAGAGCCAGCTGCTCTGCCAATTGAGCTAACGGCGCATGTGTACTTGTCCGTCGCACGGCTCTGCTGCTGCAGAATCGGCGACCGGGTGAGTGACGGGACTTGAACCCGCGGCCCCCTGGACCACAACCAGGTGCTCTACCAACTGAGCTACACCCACCATCGCGATCTCCCGGACTCCCGGAAGCGCTGGAGAAACTATAGACCGGGGTCCGTGGGAGCCCTCAGCCGGGGGTCGTACCGGTCTGCGGGGGTGCCGCGACGTGCGCGACGGCGGCCGCCGCGGCCTGCGCCTGCTCGGTCGTCGGACCGGGCGGGGCCACGAACAGCGCCTGCCGGTAGTAGGCCAGCTCGCGGATCGACTCGCGGATGTCGGCGAGCGCGCGGTGCGCGAGGCCCTTCTCCGGCTTGGCGTAGAACACCCGGGGGAACCAGCGCCGTGCCAGCTCCTTCACCGAGCTGACGTCGATCATCCGGTAGTGCAGGTACCCGTCGAGCTCGGTCATGTCCCGGGCGATGAAGCCGCGGTCGGTGGCGATCGAGTTGCCGGCCAGCGGCGCGGACCGGGCGTCCGGGACGTGGGTGCGGACGTAGTCGAGCACCATCTTCTCGGCCTGCTCGACCGTGACCGTCGCGCGCCGGACCTCCTCGGTCAGCCCGGACCGGGCGTGCATGTCGCGCACGACGTCGGGCATCGCGTCGAGCTTCGCGTCGTCGCAGGCGATGACGACGTCCACGCCCTCGCCGAGAATGTTCAGGTCGCCGTCGGTGACCAGGGCTGCGATCTCGATGAGGGCGTCGGACCCCAGATCGAGCCCGGTCATCTCGCAGTCGATCCACACCAGCCGATCGGTCATCGTCACAGCCTAGTTGTGATGTCCAGGGAGGTTGGTCAGCCTGGTGACTGGTGGCTGGCCGCCGATGGTGGAGTGAGCGCGGTGGTGATTGTAGAAGTGCAGCCAGCCGGGTAGGGCGTCGTTGCGTTGGCGGGTCGACTCATAGAGTCGGGCGTAGGCCCAGCCGTCGGCCAGGGTCC
>NZ_VRMC01000278.1:0-783 GCF_008369905.1 Pseudonocardia sp. EV170527-09 | reverse complement strand
CAGCAACGACTGAACACCCGACAAGGGGGTCAGTCCCAATCCGTCGTTACGGGGTTACTCCCAACCCGCCGTTGACACCGGCTGGCTGGGGTTCGTGCGTTCGCTGGTCACTCGCGAGCTGTCCGGGGTCGCGCTGGTGATCTCGGACAGCCCTCAAGGCCTGGTTTCGGCGGTCGAGGCCACCCTGCCCAGGCCGCCTTGCCCGGAGCCAGCTGGCAGCGGTGTCGCACGCACTACGCCCGCAACCTGGCCACGAAGGTGCCGAAGTCGGCGCAGCCGTGGGTGCTCACCCTGCTGCGCACGGTCTTCGACCAGCCCGACGCCGCCGCGGTGCATGCCCAGTTCGACCGGGTCATCGACGGCCTGGCTGAGAAGTTCCCGGCGAAGTTCCCGGCGAAGTTCCCGACCGCGGCAGAGCACCTCGACACCGCCCGCGCGGACCTGCTCGCCTTTGCGGTGTTCCCGCGCGAGGTCTGGCGCCAGATCTGGTCGAACAACCCCCAAGAGCGGCTGAACAAGGAGATCCGGCGCCGCACCGACGTGGTCGGGATCTTCCCCGACCGCACCGCCGTGGTCCGCCTGGTCGGGGCCGTGCTGGCCGAGCAGACCGACGAATGGGCCGAAGGCCGGCGCTACATCAGCCTCGACCTACTCACCAAGACCCGAGCCGCGACCAGCCCACCCGCAGCCGAGACGACGACCATGGTGTCCGCGTACGGGCTCTGATGTCGCTGTAGGTACGAGCTGGTTTGTCGTTGGTCCGGCGCGTCGGACCGAAGATCA
>NZ_VRMC01000277.1:0-792 GCF_008369905.1 Pseudonocardia sp. EV170527-09 | reverse complement strand
CAGCAACGACTGAACACCCGACAAGGGGGTCAGTCCCAATCCGTCGTTACGGGGTTACTCCCAACCCGCCGTTGACATCTGCTGGCGGACCTCGGTGACGGTGGCGCCGTCGCCGTACGCGCCGTCCAGGACGACGGCGACCTCACGCAGATCAGCAGTCACCATCTCAACGGTCGGGTCTGCTGCAGGGATAGGTGACAGTCAGGGTGTCATGCCGCGGAGAGTGCGGCGGGGCTGATAATGGTTTCGAACTCGATGGGGGTCAAGCCTGCGAGACGGGCTTGTCGGCGGCGGCGGTGGTAGGTGCGTTCGATCCAGGTCACGATCGCCGTCCGTAGCTCCTGCCGGGTGGCGAAGCGTCGGCGATCGAGGACGTTTTTCTGCAGCAGCGCGAAGAAGCTCTCCATCGCGGCGTTGTCGCCGGCGGCGCCGACCCGCCCCATCGACCCGACCAGCCCGTGACGGCGAAGTGTGTGCTGCAGTTTCCAGGAGCGAAATTGCGACCCGCGGTCGGTGTGGAACACACAACCAGCCACCCGGCCGCGGCGGGCGACAGCATTGTCGACTGCCCGTACCGCCAGGTCAGAGGTCATGCGGGCATCGATCGAGTAGCCGACGATCCGCCCGGAACAGGCGTCTTTGACCGCGCAGCAGTACAGTTTTCCTTCCCCAGTTAAATGTTCGGTGATATCGGCAAACCACAACTGGTCGAGACTGGCGGTCGCGGTGAACTCGCGGCGGACCAGGTCGTCGTGGACCGGCGGCCCGACTCGGCCGCTCTTACCGCGGCGT
>NZ_VRMC01000276.1:0-802 GCF_008369905.1 Pseudonocardia sp. EV170527-09 | reverse complement strand
GCGCCGGCGCTCGAGCAGCCAGTCGGGAAAGTAGGAACCGGTGCGGAGTTTGGGGATCGCCAGCTCCACGCTGCCGGCGCGGGTGTCCCAGTCCCGGGCCCGGTAGCCGTTGCGGGAGTTGACCCGCTCGGCGCTGCGTTCCCGATAGCCGGCGCCGCACATCGCGTCGGCCTCGGCCGCCATGAGCGTCTCGGCGAACTGTTTGATCATCGCCCGGAGCAGATCCGGGCTTGCATCAGCGAGCCGGTCGTTCACCCAGCCCGCCACATCGTTCACACTGTCTGACGCGGCCATCGAGTCTCCTCCCTCGAGAACTCTAAGCACTCGAAGGATCACGCGGTGGCCGTCTCATATCCCGACGCCACGCCGTTGATCAGCGACGACGTCGTACACCACGTCCCTGGACGCAACCGGAGTGGGGCGCAAGGCTGGACCCCGTGCCCTGCACCCCACTCCCCGGCCTGGCAGGGGTGAACCCGCGCCGCGAGGAGATCACCAGCAGGCCGGGCGCGTGGAGGACAGTCTCAGTTCCAGTCTCGTTCCGGGGTTCCACAGATCAGGTAGCTGCCTAGTTCGCGAAAAGTGGGTCTGAGCTGGGGGAATGCCGGTTGGCCCGGTGACGGGGCGTGTCACTAGGTGTGATGTCCAGGGAGGTTGGTCAGCCTGGTGACTGGTGGCTGGCCGCCGATGGCGGAGTGAGCGCGGTGGTGATTGTAGAAGTGCATCCAGCCGGGTAGGGCGTCGTTGCGTTGGCGGGTCGACTCATAGAGTCGGGCGTAGGCCCAGCCGTCGGCCAGGGTCC
>NZ_VRMC01000275.1:0-804 GCF_008369905.1 Pseudonocardia sp. EV170527-09 | reverse complement strand
CGCCGAAGCCGCGCCGAAGCCGCGCCGAAGCCGCGCTGAACTCGGTGGTGGCCACCTGCTACCTGCTCGGGGTCTCTACCCGCCGCATGGAGAAGCTGGTGGACTCACTCGGCATCACCAGGCTGTCGAAATCCCAGGTCAGTGCCATGGCCCGGGACCTCGACGAACAGGTCTCCGCGTTCCGGACCCGGCCACTGGATACCGGCCCGTACCTGTTCGTGGCCGCCGACGCGCACCGTCCGGACACCGGAGACCCACGGCTTCGACCCCTCGCAGCGGCTGTCGGTGTCCGACCTCTACGAACACTCCGACCTGGCCGGGGACGCCAGTCTGCCACTGCCGTGGGCCGACACCGTCCACCCCGACCAGCAGGCGCTGATTGAACCGCCCCGGGTTGCGTCCAGGGACGTGGTGTACGACGTCGTCGCTGATCAACGGCGTGGCGTCGGGATATGAGACGGCCACCGCGTGATCCTTCGAGTGCTTAGAGTTCTCGAGGGAGGAGACGCGATGGCCGCGTCAGACAGTGTGAACGATGTGGCGGGCTGGGTGAACGACCGGCTCGCTGATGCAAGCCCGGATCTGCTCCGGGCGATGATCAAACAGTTCGCCGAGACGCTCATGGCGGCCGAGGCCGACGCGATGTGCGGCGCCGGCTATCGGGAACGCAGCGCCGAGCGGGTCAACTCCCGCAACGGCTACCGGGCCCGGGACTGGGACACCCGCGCCGGCAGCGTGGAGCTGGCGATCCCCAAACTCCGCACCGGTTCCTACTTTCCCGACTGGCTGCTCGAGCGCCGGCGC
>NZ_VRMC01000274.1:0-807 GCF_008369905.1 Pseudonocardia sp. EV170527-09 | reverse complement strand
GAATCCGCCCGGTGTATCCGGTGGTCTTCATCGACGCGATTCATGTGAAGATCCGCGACGGGAAGGTCGCCAACCGGCCCATCTACGTGGCGCTCGCCGTCACCTGCGAGGGACGCCGCGAGATCCTCGGGCTGTGGGCCGGTGACCCGAACACCGCAGGTGAGGGCGCGAAGTACTGGCTGCACGTGCTCACCGAGATCCGTAACCGCGGCGTCGCCGACGTGCTCATGGTCGTCTGTGACGGGCTCAAAGGACTGCCCGACGCGATCGAGCAGACATGGCCCGCTGCGATCACCCAGACCTGTGTCGTGCACCTGCTGCGCAACAGCTTCCGCTACGCCGGCCGCCAGCACTACGACGCCATCGCCCGAGCGCTGCGACCGGTCTACACCGCACCGACCGAGGCCGCGGCCACCGAACGGTTCGCCGAGTTCCGCCAGGCATGGGGCGAGCGCTACCCGGCGATCGTGCGGCTCTGGGACAGCGCCTGGGCCGAACTCGTGCCGTTCCTGGCCTTCGACGTCGAGATCCGCACGATCATCTGCACCACCAACGCCATCGAGAGCGTGAACGCCCGGATCAGACGGGCGGTCAAGACCCGCGGGCACTTCCCGAACGAGACCGCCGCCCTCAAATGCGTCTACATGGCGATCATGAGTCTCGATCCCACCGGAGCAGGACAACGCCGCTGGTCGATCCGTTGGAAACCAGCCCTCAACGCCTTCGACATGGCCTTCGACGGACGCCTGTCCGCCGGACGCCGATAGCCCTCAACAGCCAGAGTTACACCGGAAACTTGACAGTCCC
>NZ_VRMC01000272.1:0-821 GCF_008369905.1 Pseudonocardia sp. EV170527-09 | reverse complement strand
TCCTGCGCCGACCGCGGCAGCTCGTGCAGCATCGCCTCGACCCGCTCCCGGCGACGGTGCACCGCCTTCCGGTCCGGCATCCCCGTCGAAGCCACCAGCTGCGGCTTCATCGGCGGACGCCCCTCCAGCTCACCCGCCTCCTCCATCTCCCGAGCGGCCTGCGCGGCGTCCTTCTCCTCCGACATCCCGATCGGACCCTCACGACGCCCGTTCAGGAACTGCGCCACCACCGGCTCGTCCGAGGTCAGCAACACCTCCCGCGGACCGAACATCGCCAGATGCTTGCGATACAGCAGACCGATGTTGTCCGGCACCGTCTGCGCCGAGTTGATGTCATGGGTCACGATCAGGAACGTCGAATCCGTCATCGCATTCAGATCGATGATCAACTGGTTCAGATACGCCGTCCGCACCGGATCCAGACCCGAGTCCGGCTCGTCGAACAAGATGATCTTCGGATCCAGCACCAACGCCCGCGCCAACCCCGCCCGCTTGCGCATACCACCCGAGATCTCCCCCGGCAGCTTCCCCTCCGCACCCACCAGACCGACCATGTCGATCTTCTCCATGACGATGTCCCGGATCGCCGACTCCGACTTGCGCGTGTGCTCCCGCAACGGGAACGCGATGTTGTCGAACAGGTTCATCGACCCGAACAACGCACCGTCCTGGAACAACACCCCGAACAGCTTCCGGATCTCGTACAGCTCGGACTCCGAGCACTTGCAGAGGTCGACACCCTCGATGACGATCGACCCCCGCTCGGGCTTGAGCAGCCCGATCAGCGACTTCAGGAACACCGACTTGCCCGTACCCGACGG
>NZ_VRMC01000271.1:0-822 GCF_008369905.1 Pseudonocardia sp. EV170527-09 | reverse complement strand
TCCGCGGGAACTGCGCCAACAGAGCCCGCACCTGCGGCTCGACCGCATCAGCCAGCGAACCCCGCGGGCCCCGTTCCCGCCGCGGTGGGCCCGGCGCCCGCAGCGCCGAACGCACCGTGTTCCGCGCGACTCCCAGCCGGCGGGAGATCTCCTTGATCGGGACACCCTCCGCCCGATGCAGACGACGGATCTCGGACCAGTCCTCCACCGACAACACCCCCTCAGCGTCGCCCAGAAGGGGTCAATCCCAATCCGACGTCAGGGGGTCAGTCTCAGGCCGTCGTCGACAATTCCGAGACGGGGACACCTATGTCCTCTGCCAAGGGGTGATCTGCGGTGGTGTGTGGCGAATGCAGCGGTAGCCAGGCGTGCGATGTGTGCGACGGCTACGGCGACTCGATCAACAGCATCGAGTGCGGGGCGTGTGGTGGTTCCGGGGTCTGCCCAGGCTGCTTCGGAGACGGCGAGACCAGCAGCCCGACGGCGCTGGCGGAGAAGGAGACGACGCGATGAGCACGACCACGAACACCCGCCCGCGGGTCACTTCCGGTGTGGGGCGGCTGGTGCGGCGGTTGGAGATCGAGCGGCGCCGCTGGGCCCGCGCCGAGCAGCCGGTGGTGGCGACGGAGCAGGCGTGGCGGGCCGGTGTCGCCGAGGGCCTGCGTCTGGCGCAGCTCGCGATCCGCAAGGGGGTCTGAGGCGGTGGCGATCAACCTCGGGGCCCGGGACCGGGTCACGACCCTGCTGTCCGCGTACGGGCTCTGATGTCGCTGTAGGTACGAGCTGGTTTGTCGTTGGTCCGGCGCGTCGGACCGAAGATCA
>NZ_VRMC01000270.1:0-838 GCF_008369905.1 Pseudonocardia sp. EV170527-09 | reverse complement strand
CTGCCCACGACGATTGCACTCGACGGAGTTCGTCTTGCCTTGACCAGGGCCGCCTCACCTGCAGATCTATTTCCCGCGCTCACCGGACTTGCTGCCTGGGCTATCCCTGCGCTACTTGTGGGTCTCTGGATAATGCGGACCGGGATGCGAGTGGCTCGACGTAGAGGCTCACTAGGAGAATTCTGAACAGGACGATCTTCAAATGTAAGCATTCAGAGCGTGGGATCTTGGCCGGCATCAACCGTGGTCGGGAGCTGCGGTTGACCATCCCGGTGAGGCCCTCAGCGCGGTAGCGGTCAGCCCACTTTCGGGCGGTGCGAGGAGCGACCATGAGACACCCTCTGTCAATCCTCGGTTCAGCTGGCCCTCCCGAGGGCTCTGTTCCGATTGGCGACGTGGACGTTCTCGTCGTAGAGCATCTGCTTGGTGAGGCAGTGAGCCTTTGCCAACCTGATCACGCGTTGGCGATCATGAGGGTCTGAACTGCGGCGATGCGGTTCCCTCATGATTGGGGAGGCATCAGCTATAAGGGGTAGCGGTGCCAGAGGTACGGAAGCGATATGACCGGGAGTTCCGTGACGGGGCGGTCCGGATCGTGGAGGAGACGGGCAAGCCGATCGCCCAGGTCGCCCGCGATCTGGGGGTCAACGAGGGAACCCTGGGCAACTGGGTGGCCCGCGCCCGCGAGGCCCGCGAGGACATCGAGGGTCTGTCCCGCGGTGACATCGCCGAGCTCAAGCGGCTGCGTGCGGAGAACGCCGGGGACTGCCCAGACTTCGGTTGACTCCTGACCTGTGAGGACGTCCTCCTCGCTGGAAGGATCGACACCGTGCCCAAG
>NZ_VRMC01000269.1:0-854 GCF_008369905.1 Pseudonocardia sp. EV170527-09 | reverse complement strand
AACACCCCCTCAGCGTCGCCCAGAAGGGGTCAATCCCAATCCGACGTCAGGGGGTCAGTCTCAGGCCGTCGTCGACACCATGGTGCTCTGCTTCTTCTACACACACGTCGGCGCAGCCGAGTTCTTCGTTCCGGACACCCACCCAGCGGTCATCGCCTACTACACCCTCTACAGCGCCGCCTTTGGCTGGACGGCAACCGATCTAATCATCCTGTTGTCCCGTCAGCTCCGCATCGAGCCCGTCGGGTGGCGACGGGTCGGAGTGAGGCTCAACCGCGCCGCCTGCCAGATCATTCTGATCTATGTCGGCGGGCGGGTTTGGAGCGTCATCGTGGGATCTCTCGATCTCATCCCACCGCGGGACCTCATTGCGACCGACGTCCTGGAATTCATCATCGGCACCGTCCTGCCGCTGGCGGGCATGCTCGTTGGAGTGGCCGGGCTGCTGTCCCAGGTCTGGGCCCCACGCCTGTTCGATCGCATTGCCCGTGCAGAGACGTGACACCGGCACCGACGTCTCTACCGAGAACTCGAACCTCTGTGGGGTCTGGTCGCACGAGGCTCGCTCGCAGCGGTTTACCTCGAGGAACGTCACCAGCGCACGACCAGTGCAACTCTGCAGCTGTGCGGGAGGGTGTTCGAACTCTGTGACGTCGAACTGCGAGCATCTCGGCACGTCTCACCGCAGGCTAGAGCGGACGCTGTGCAACGGGCTAGGTGTGATGTCCAGGGAGGTTGGTCAGCCTGGTGACTGGTGGCTGGCCGCCGATGGCGGAGGGGACTGCCCAGACTTCGGTTGACTCCTGACCTGTGAGGACGTCCTCCTCGCTGGAAGGATCGACACCGTGCCCAAG